>JBEKOZ010000178.1:0-8358 GCA_049521275.1 Bryobacteraceae bacterium
ACGAAGGGCCGGACGATATGCCGGCGCACATCCGGTCGGCGCTGACCGCGACGTCGTTGACGATTCCGGTCGTCCATGGGCGCATGGCGCTGGGGACCTGGCAGGGGATTTAATTATTCGAACATCGCGCAGCACCACACCGGAGAAATGTGGTGCTGCATTTGATCGGAGGTAGCCAGTAGATAGATTCCTTCTACTGGCTACTGGGTACTGGCTCCTGGCTACTTTCTTACTGCACGAAACGGCGATCTCTGCGGAGAATCGCGGGGACGTCCAGGTCGTCGAATAACGGGGCGGCCGGTGGGGCCGGGGTGGCGGCCGCGGCCATGGTCATCGGAGCGGGCTCTGGCGGCGCGGGTTCGGCGGCGTAAGCTGGCTCCGGCTCCGGCATGGGTTCGGGCTCCGGTTCGCGGATTTCCATCTGGGCCGGGGCCGTGGCTGCTTCGGCGGGAGTTTTCCTGCGCTCGATCGCGGGAAGATTTTCGCGTTCGAAGCCGGTGGCGATCACGGTGATCTTCACTTCTTCGCCCATCGCCTCGTTGAGAACGACGCCGAAGTTGATCTGCACGTCATCATTGACGGCGGCGTTGCGGATCAGGGTGCAGGCTTCATTTACCTCATGCAGGCCGAGCCGGCTGGATCCCATGATGTTGATGAGAATGCCGCGCGCGCCGCGGACGCCGCCGGCTTCCATGAGAGCGCAACTGATCGCTTTTTCAGCTGCGATGAGGGCAGCGTTTTCACCTTTCGCCGAGGCGGTGCCCATCATGGCGTAGCCCATGCCGAGCATGATGCTGCGGATGTCGGAGAAGTCGCGGTTGATGAGGCCGGGCGTGGTGATGATGTCGCTGATGCCCTGGACGGCCTGGCGCAAAACGTCGTCAGCGACGCGGAAGGCTTCAAAAAAACTGGTGCCTTTGGGAACCAGATCGAGCAGCTGATCGTTGGGGATGGTGATGACGGTGTCGACCACGCTGGCCAGTTCGCTGAGGCCGAGCTCGGCCTGCTTGCGGCGCTTCGGTCCTTCAAACGCGAAGGGCTTGGTGACGACGGCGACGGTGAGCGCGCCGAGTTCCTTGGCGAGCGAAGCGACCACGGGCGCAGCTCCGGTGCCGGTTCCGCCGCCGAGCCCGGCGGTGACGAAGACCATGTCCGCGCCTTCGAGCAGGTCGATGATTTTTTCAGTGTCCTCGAGCGCGGCCTGGCGGCCAACCGCGGGATCGGAGCCAGCCCCGAGTCCGTTGGTCACCTTCGAGCCGATGGCGAGCTGGTCCGGCACGGGCGACGCCGAGAGCGCCTGGACATCGGTGTTTAGCACGCAGAACTCCACGCCCGAGAGGCCTTCGTTCAGCATGCGCGCGACGGCGTTGCAGCCGCCTCCGCCGACGCCGAAAACACGAATTCGCGTCTTGGGCGCCGCTTCTTCCTGAATCACGAATTTCAACGGATCGAGTGTCATAGTGTGCTCCTTTATCTCAAAACTAAACCCATGAGTCCGGTCATCCGCCTGCGCGGCGGACGGTGCAGTTTAAGTTTTCCCGAGTACATCGCGAGACCCGCGGCCGCGGTCCACAAGGGACTTTTCAATTCCTCGGGCCATTCGCCGATGTCGTTTTCAGTGGCCAGACCGTTGCCGGCCTGGCAGTTTAAGACGCGCTCGGCCACGTCGCACATGCCGTTCAACAGGGCGCCGCCGCCGGTGAGCACGATGCCCTCGAGCAGACTGCGCTCCATGCCGGCGCGCTGCAATTCGGCGCGCACGTAGTGAAACAATTCTTCGGCGCGCGCTTCCAGGATTTCGTTGAGCTCGCTGCGGCGGGCCTCGCGCGGAGGCCGGCCTTCGGGGGAGGGAACTTCGATGAGGCTCGAGTCGGCGGTGAGGCCGAGCAGCGCGCATCCGTATTGCTGCTTGAGGCACTCGGCGTCTTCGTAGGTGACCTTGAACTGGAAGGCGACGTCGCGCGTGAAGCGGTCGGCGCCGATGGGGATGCTGGAGGCGAGCAGCAGCGCTTCGCCGTCGTAGATAACGAGGTCGGCGGAATCGATTCCGATGTCCAGCAGCGCGACCCCGCGCGTGCGCACCTCCTGCGTCAGGCACGCGTAGGCGGCGGCCATCGGCTCAAAGACCGTTTCCTCGACGGCGAGATGTGCCAGGTGGGCCGCGGCGACCACGGCCTGGTGTTCCTGCACCGACGCGCTGACGATGTGGACGTTCGCTTCGAGGCGGGAGCACACGCCTTTATGCGGCTTGCGGTATCCGGCGCGTCCATCGAGGACGAAATCCTGCGCGGCGACGTGCAGCACCATCCGGTCGCGCTGGAGGCCGACTTCAGAAGCCATCTCGACGGCGTAGGCCAGATCATCCGCATCCACTTCGCGGGGCCGGCCGAACTCATAAGGCCAGCTGCTTTGCGCGCCCTGAATATGCATGCCGCCGATGCCGACGGTGACGGCTTCGACGGAGACCTGCGCGCCGCGCTCGGCATCGGTGACGGCGGCGCGAATGGATTCAGAAACCGCTTCCTGATCGGTGACGCGGCCCTTCGCCCAGCCGGCGGCGGTCGCGAGGCCGTGGCCCAGATAGCGGATGAAGCCGCCCTCCAGCGCGCAGATCACGCAGCGCGTGCGCGAACTTCCCGCGTCGACGCCGACCACGAGCTGTAATTTTGAGGCCATTGCTATTCCACCACCGTGATGCGATCTTCGAGACGCAGGTCGAGCGTCGCCGCGTTCGGCAAACGGCGCTTGATCTCCGCATAGTGATTCAAGAAATTCTGATAGCGTCGGGCGAAGTCGCGATCGCCGAGCAGCAGAGTGACAATGTGGCCGTCGCGCGGAGCGGTCACTTTCAGGTTGTCGCGATCGGAAACGTCGATTTCCGAAACATTTCGCGCTTCCTCGCCCAGTTCGCGGGTCAAGCGCAGCATGCGATGCACGCGGTCGCGCCGGTCCGCCAATGCATCGGATGCGCGCACGCCAGTCAGCACGGGCAAGGCAAAGCGGTCAGGCGCGGGCGGCAGAATCACACCGTCTTCGTCGATCAGCGCAAAACGCGAAGGCGCGAGCGTGAGGAAGGCGACAGGCTTCCGCTCCTCCACGCTGACTACCACCCTGTTCGGCCAGAGACGGGCGATGGATGCGTCCTTCACCCAATCGACGGAGCGAAGCGTCTCGCGGCGTTCCGTCAGAGGCAGCAGGTAGACGCTGCGGCCAAAGTCGATGGCAAAGACGTTTTCAATCCGGGCTCGCGAGGCATGCGCGGCGCCGGCGATTTCGATGTTCACGGCGTCCCCATCGACGCCGCTTAACGCGAATCGCGGATCGCGAATGAGGAACTGTTCAAAGCGGTGGAAAACGTAGAGGGACGCGATCAGCAAGACGCAAAACGCCAGGGCGATGGTGACAATGCGGGTGGTCGAGAAGCCGCGGCGAGCGGGAGCGGCGCTTCTCACGCGCGCTCGCTGCGATCTCGGTTCAGACTCTACTTCTGGCGACACGTTTCTAGCCTTCTTCACTCATGCCTTTTAGCCGCGATAAAATTTCTTCCCCCGCCTGCGACACGCTTCCCGCGCCCAGCGTCACGATGGCGTCGCCGGGGTGCGCTTCCTCCGTCACCGATTGGATCCCGTGTTCCATCGAACCCACGTAATACGCGCCTTTATGCCCGAATGCGCGAATGCGGGCGGCCAGCGCCTCGGCGGTCACGCCTTCGATGGGTTCCTCCGACGCGGCGTAAATATCCATCACGTGCACCGTGTCGGCCTGATGAAAGGCGCGCGCAAAATCGTCCATCAACGCGTCGGTCCGCGTGTAGCGGTGCGGCTGGAACAACACGTGGAGGCGCTTGTAGCGGCACGCCCGCGCGGCCGCGAGCGTTGCGCGAATCTCGGTCGGATGGTGGCCGTAATCGTCGATCACGGTTACGCCGCGCTCCGTGCCGCGAATCTGAAATCGCCGGTCAACTCCACTGAAGGATGCGAGCGCTTCGCGAATCGTTTCAAGGGGGACCTCGAGTTCCAGCCCCACCGCGACGGCGGCGGTGGCGTTCAGCACATTGTGCGCGCCGGGAATATGCAGCCGGAAGCAGCCCAGATCGCGGCCGCGGAATTCGAGATGAAACTCGCTCGCCAGGTGTCCGGCCGACGAATGCGTTACGCGCAGATCGGCTTGCGCGCTCAAGCCATAGGTAATGGTGCGGCGATTGATCGCGGGCAGGATCTGCTGCACGTTCTCGTCGTCGAGACAAAGAATCGCCGCGCCGTAAAAAGGCACTTTGCCGACAAACTCGGCGAAGGCGCGCTGGATCTCGCCGAGACCCGAGTAGTGGTCCAGGTGCTCGCGATCGATGTTAGTCACCACCGCGACGATGGGCGCCAGTTTCAGAAACGATCCATCGCTCTCATCGGATTCGACCACCAGGTAATCCGATTTGCCGAGCCGCGCGTTGGCGCCGCCCATCATGGCCACGCGTCCGCCCACCACGATCGTCGGATCGAGCCCCGCGTGGCTGAGAATAGCGGCCGTCATCGACGTCGTAGTGGTTTTGCCGTGGCTGCCCGCGACCGCGATGCCGAATTTCTGACGCATCAGTTCGGCCAGCAATTCACCGCGGGGAATGACCGGAATCGCGAGGCGCCGCGCCTCCACCACCTCCGGATTTTCAATCTGGACGGCGGAACTGACCACCACTGCCTTCGCGCCCTCCACGTTCTCCGCTTTGTGCCCCAGGACGATGACCGCGCCGCGGGCGGACAGACGATCGGTGATCGGCGAAAATTTGAGGTCCGACCCGCTCACCCGATACCCCAGTTCGAGCAGCACTTCGGCGAGACCGGACATGCCGATTCCTCCAATGCCGACGAAATGAACGTGCTGCGGTTTAAAAAACATTTCAATATGATATTGTTTCGGCTTTCTCTCTCGAAGTCAATCTGTAATAAAGCCTTCCAGGACGTCGGCCGCCCGTTCGGCGGCTCCTGGCCGCGCCAGCGTTCTCGCCGCTTCGCCCATTTTTTCCAGAAGTCCCGGCTCCGCTGCCAGTCGCGTCACTTCCTCCACCAGCCGCGATCCCGTCATTTCCGAATCCGGCACTAATAGCGCCGCACCAGCCTTTTCGAACGCCTGTGCATTGCGCAGCTGATGCTGGTCGGCGGCCGTGGGCAGCGGAACCAGGATCGAAGGCTTTCCCGCCGCTGCAATCTCGCTCACGATGCCACCGGAGCGGCTGACGATCAGGTCCGCCGCGGCGAACGCTCCCGGCATATCTTCGAGAAACGCTGAAACCTCGCCCGCCAGTCCCGACGCCTGGAATTTCTGCGCGAGCTCCGCAAACCCGCGCTCGCCCGTCTGATGGATTAAACGCGCGGAGTCTTTCTTCCACAAATCCCAACTCTCCGCCGCGGCTCGATTCAAAGTACGCGAGCCCTGGCTTCCCCCGGTGATCAGGACCGTCAACACCTGCGTACGCGGCTTCGGTGCGATCGCGAAAAAGTCGCCGCTGACCGGCCGACCCGACACCTCGGCGCGACCCTTCGGGAAATAACGAACCGTCTCCTCGAAGCTCACCAGCGCTTTGGCGACGAAGCGCGCGAGTTGGCGATGCGTGAACCCAGGGATCGCGTTCGGTTCCATTACCACCACCGGCAGGCGCTTCCACACCGCGGCCAGCAGCACCGGACCCGCGACATATCCGCCCATCGAAAATATGGCGGCGGGACTCGCGCGATTGAGCAACCGCGCCGCTTCCCAGACGCTGAACGGAAGTTCCGCGAGCGAGGCTGCCATTTTCCGCCATCCGACCCGGTTGAGGCCGCCGATCTCGATCCAGTCGATCGGAAAGCCGGCGGCAGGTACCAGCTTTGCTTCGATGCCGCGGCGCGTTCCGATAAACCGCACCGAGTGCCCGCGCGCACCGAGCTCCCGCGCCACGGCCAGCGCCGGAATCACGTGGCCCCCGGTGCCGCCGCCCGCCATCACGAAGGTCGCCGGTTGTTTCATCCCTCATGTTCACTCACGCTCAGCAACATTCCGAGCGACGCGAGCGTGCTCATCATCGAACTGCCTCCGAAGCTGATCATCGGCAGCGGAAACCCTTTGGTGGGCGCCATGTCGAGCACCACACTCATATTGATCAGCGCCTGCACGACGATCGACACGGTGACTCCCAGGGCCAGGTATTTTCCAAACTCCTCCCGCGCCAGAAGAAACAGCCGCGCGCCGCGCCACAGAATCACCACGAAACCAGCCAGCACCGCGGAGGTGCCCCACAAACCCAATTCCTCGCCGACGGTCGCGTAGATGAAATCGGTATGCGCGTCCGGCAGGAACATCAGTTTCTGCTTGCCCTGCATGAGGCCGACGCCGAGCACGCCGCCCGCGCCCACCGCGATTTTCGACTGACGCGGCTGATAGCTCGCATCCCGCATGGACGTGGATCGCTCCACGTAGGCCCTTACCCAGCCGTGCGTATCGATCGTTTCAATCTTCGAATAATCCGGATCGAAGTACGAAATAACGCGGCCCACGCGATAGCCTTTCGACAACACGGCGAACACCACCAGCGCCGCCCCGATCATCGCCACGCGCAGCATGTAACGCTTCTGGAGTCCCGCGACCCAGAACACGATCACCGCGGTGATCACCGGCACGAGCGCGGTTCCCAGGTCCGCGACGACCACCATAAACCCAAGCATCGCGACGGCCACCACGGCTTGCCGGATGGTCGCCCGGTCGTTGATGACGTGCGCGCGGCGCGAGATGAAATACGCCAGAAACAGGATCAGCGCTGGCTTGGCAAACTCCGACGGCTGGAGCGAACCGACGCCCGGAATCTTGAACCAGCGGTGCGTTCGCGGATCGGCGAAGTAGACCAACACCAGCAGGCCAAGCACGATTCCGAGGCCGGAAAACGCCCATGCGGGAGTGTTCAAGCGGCGGTAGTCCATGCGCTTGAAGTACATCAGGATGAGGAACGACGCGATGGCGAAGCCGATCTGGCGCGCGCAAAAATACCATGGCTCGACGTTATAGCGCAGCTCCGCCACCGCGGAGGACGCGCTGTAGAGCATGACGAGTCCAAAGCCCACCATGGCCAGGATGGTATGAAACAGCACCCAGTCCGTCTTCAACATTTTCGCCATTAGAGTTCCCCCACCAGACGCTTGAATTCGCGTCCGCGATGCTCGTAATTTTCGAATTGATCGAAACTGGCGCAGGCCGGCGCCAGCAGCACGGTGTCGCCGCCGACGGCCCGCGCGTACGCTTCGTGAACCGCTGCCTCCAGAGTGCGGCAGGCGATCATGCGCACCTCGCCGCTCAACTGCGCTCGAATCTTTTCGGCAGCGGCGCCGATCAGCAGCGCGGCGTGCGCTTTCTCCTTCAGAGGAGCGGCCAGCGGCGTGTAATCGCTATTCTTGTCCTTGCCCCCGAGGATGATCCAGAGGCCGCCAGGGAAGGCCGCGATGGCCTTCAGGGACGCGTCCACATTGGTCGCCTTGGAATCGTTATACCAGGCGACGCCGTTCTGCTCGCGGACAAATTCGAGCCGGTGTTCGACGCCGGGGAAGGTCATCACCGCCGCGCGAATCTGTGGATGCGTCGCACCGGCGAGACTGGCGATCGCCGCCGCGGCCATCGTGTTTTCGAGATTATGGGTGCCCTTGAGCGGCACCTCCGACGCGTCCATCAGAGGCGCGGCGTCGAGCAGAATCCGCGATCCATCGAGAAAAGCGCCGGGGTTCACGGCGTGCGTCGAGCTGAACCACCGGACGGCGCCCTTGGTGAGGTTCGCGTAACCGCGCGTCACCGCATCGTCATGATTGAGCACGGCGAAATCGCCCTCGCACTGATTCACGAAAAGGCGGCCCTTCGCCGCGGCGTAATTTTCGATCGTGTAATGGCGGTCCAGATGATCCGGCGTGACGTTGAGCGCCGCGCCGATATGCGCCCGGAACGATACGGTGGTTTCGAGTTGAAAACTCGATAGCTCCAGCACATTGAGCTGATCCGCGCGCGAGGTGTTCACCATCGACGCCGGCGGCCGGCCGATATTCCCGCCAACCTGCGCCGCGATGCCGCTCTCTTTCAGGATGTGTCCGGTCAGCGCTGTGGTCGTCGTTTTTCCGTTCGCGCCCGTGATGCCGACGATCTCGCCTTGGAGAAACCAGCTTGCGAGTTCCAGATCGCCGACGATTTTCACGCCGCGCTGTTTCGCCGCGCTCAATTCGGGAAGATCGGCGGGAACGCCGGGCGAGAGCACGATCAGGTCGGCGTCCTCGAACGCGGCATCGTTTTGCGGATCGACCGGAATGCCGTCGATCGCCATTGGCGTTTGGTCGACCGCGCGCACGATCGCGCCGT
>JBEKOZ010000179.1:0-8345 GCA_049521275.1 Bryobacteraceae bacterium
CGAACATGTTTCCGTATAAACGAACGCTGAGCGAAAGCGGCCGCACAAAGTGGCTGATCAGTTCGATTGGAATCATCAACGGCGCCAGCCACGCCACTGGCCCCATGAACTGCTTCAGATAATGAAACCCTTGCTCCTTGAAGCCGATCACGTTGTAGTAAAAGAACGTGGATACCGCCAGGCCCACCGTCACGAAAACGTAATTCGTGGGCGAGTCGAGGCCGGGAACCAGCCCGATCAGGTTCATCGACAAAATGAAAATAAAAATCGTCCCGACGTAGTAAATGAACCGTTCGCCGTGATGTACGCCCACTTCAGAAATGGTGTCGGCGATAAATTGATAAATCAGTTCGAAGACGTGTTGAAGCTTGCCGGGATTCTCGGCCGATAGCCGCCCACGCAACACCGCGACCGTAATCATGATCAGCGCCACCACAAGCAGCTCCATGACCAGCCAGTTCGGCCACACATGCTTCGGATTCTCGGCGGTGATGCCGAATACACCCAGCACCGCATTGGCCGGTCCGGCCAGGTATTCATTGAATAGCGAGGTTAACGCCAGCTCGAGTTCTGCTGCCATATTTGGAAGTTTATTTTGAGACCACCGCACTCCAAAGGAGTTCGAGAGCCAAGGCGGCGAAGGAGACCAGTAATCCCACGATCAGCGCCTCCGGAGTGCTTCCCAAGCCTTTGATGATAGCATAGATCGCGAGGCCGATGACCACGTAGCGCAGCGCCAGAAACACCGCCGAACCAGTGGCAGGAGCCTTCCCGGACATGCCCACCGTCGCGGCCAGCCGCACCCAGGAGCGGAAGCTGAGATACGACAATCCGGCGCCCGCCAGGAACCCCAACGCATCGCGCACGCCGTACTTCGCCAGCACCAAGGCAGTTCCGACCGCGCCTAAGAACAGCGTTAGCCGCAAGACTCTCTGTTCGGAAATTTCCACTTACTTCGAGCCCGTGTTCCGCATCAGCTCCCGGATCAACTGCACGAATCCACTCACGATGCCCAGAATCACGAAGACGATCATCAGGTAATGCGTGCCCAGCCACTTGTCGAGCCACGTTCCGATCAGGTAGCCGGCGAACGTCGCGGCCGGCAGCATGGTCGCGATCGCCGTATAGCGCAGCGCCGACGCCATGAACCCGTCCCCTTTTTCTTTCATTGCTTCGATTGTAGAATCCCGGCAGCCCTGGCCGCGGTTTCATTTACCAGAAATCCCATCTTCGGATGAGATGGCTCCAGATCCGGCTCGATACCGAACTCCCGCAGCGTCTCACTGGTCGTCGGTCCCACCGACGCGACCACCAGCTTCTTCATCGCCTTTCGCACCGCGTCTTCCAAGCCCTCCTCCGCGGCGACCTGCATCAGGTGCGGCACTTGAATCGAAGTGGTGAACATCGCCACGTCGACCGCGCCCGCCGCCAGCCGCTGCACAGCCTCGCGCAAAGGACCGCAGTCGAGCGGTAAACCCCACTGATACACCGGAACCGTCGTCACCTCACATCCGCGGCCGCGCAAACCCTCGATCAACTCCGCCGCCGGACGCCCGTATTCCTGAACGACAATCTTCCGCTCCGCGCGCCCCTCAATCGCAGTCAGGATTTCGCGCCAGGTGTTCGGCTCGGGAACCATCACCTGCGCCGGAATGCCCCATTCGCGCAAAACCGCCATCGGCTTCGACCCGCGCACGACGAGCGTAAGCCCACGCAAGGCATTCTTGAACCGGTCCTCCGGAAAGCGAGTGCTCAGAACACCGTTCAGCAGACGCGTTCCGACGCCCGTCAGCAGAATCATCATTTCGAATTCGCCGCGAAAGAGCCGTTCGGCAAACTCGAATGCGAGCGGATTATCGGCCAGCGGCACTTCGCGCATCGAAGGCGCGACGAAAGGCTCGCCGCCCTGCCCGCGGATCAGCCGCTCGATCTCCGCCGAGCGCCGGCTTTCGAACGACAACACCCGCAGTCCGTCAAAAGTTCGCGGCATGGCCTCTCTTGTGGCGCACGCACTCCTGCGTGCCATCGACACTCGTGTCGACGCGCGGCTACTTCGCTTCCGGAGCCATCGCCGGCTCATGCGAGCCGCGGTGGCAGGTGTAGCACGTTACGTGCTCTTTGCCGTCGGGGAACTTGGCGTTGATTTCCTTGGTCATGGTGATCATGTGCCGCGCGATCACTTTGTGCTCATTCTCATCACTGGCAAAATCGCCCTGCACGTGGCACGTCAAACAATTGCCTCCGAGCGCGGCCGCGAACTTTTGCATGATGCCGGAGTGCAACTGCTCCACGGTCAAAATCTGCAAATTCTTCGGAGCCGGCGGCGGACCCTTCTTCGTCTCCTGTGGCGGCTGCGCAAGCAGGAGGAGGGAAAAAATCGAGAGAGAAGCTAGCAAAGCAAAATTTTTCATTTTAGTTATGATACACAACGCATCGTTGCGAGTATTTCCATTTTGCTCTTGACGGATATCGCGGATTGCGATATCATAATTGCGGATTGCAATAATGCGTCTTGGCGAAAAAATCCGCTATTTGCGCCTGGTCGAAGGCACCCTCCGCGGGCTTGACCGGGAAATGACCCAGCAGGAAGTGGTGCGCGCCATCGCCCGGCAGATGAAGCGCACCATCAGCCAGTCTTATCTGTCACAGATCGAAAGCGGCGCCCGGCCTCATCTCACCAACTCCACGCGCATGCTGCTGGCTAAATTTTTTGGCGTCCATCCCGGTTATCTGGTGGACGATCCGGAAGGATTTCATACGGAGTTGATCAGCGGAGTGCGCGTCGAGGAGGATCAGCTCGATTTGTGGCTGATCAGCGGAGCGGAGCGCTTCGCACGCGACCGCGAAGTCAGCCGCGCTCTGCTGGCATTGGCCCGCCACGCCGATTCGCGCAAGTGCCTGGTGCTGCTGTACGCGATTCTCGACACCCCGGAGCTGGTGGATCGGCTCCTTGCAGTGTTAAGCCCGGGAGCCAAGCTCAAAGAGGCCGTATGACCTGGGAAAATTTCTATCTCGCGGCGTTTCTCATCGGCTTCCTGTTGAGCGCTCTTTCGGTCATCGCCCCTCATTTTCACGGACACCATAGTCACGGCGGCAAGGGCGGAGTGTCGCCCTTGAACTTCGGGACCTTCGCGGCGTTCCTGTGCTGGTTCGGCGGCATCGGCTATTTGCTGGAACGCTATTCCACCATCTGGGCCTATCTCGCGCTGTTGATTTCGATCATGAGCGGACTGGGCGGCGCGGCGGTTATTTTCTGGTTTCTGTGGAAGCTGAATCAGCACGAGCAGCCGCTCGATCCGGCCGATTACGACATGATCGGTGTGCTCGGCAAGGTCGCGAGCCCGATTCGCGCGGGAGGAACGGGCGAGATGATTTATTCCCGCGCCGGTTCCCGCCGCTGCGCAGCCGCGCGCAGTGAGAATGGCGCGGAGATGCCGCGCGATACCGAGGTGGTGGTCACCAGGTTCGAAAAAGGAATTGTTTACGTGCGCCGCTGGGACGAGCTCAATGGCGAAAAGATTTGAAAGAGGAGTTATGCACATTCCGCAAGATGTAATCGTGATCGTCGTGCTGGCGGTCGTCGCTTTGTTTTTTCTGATGACCATGTTCGCGCAGTTGTATCGCAAAGCCGGACCGCATCAGGCGCTGGTGGTTTATGGAATCCGGGGGACGCGCATCATCAAGGGCCGCGGCACCGTCATTTTTCCGATGGTCGAAACGTACCGGGAGCTGTCGCTGCAATTGATGTCCTTCGACGTCGCTCCGCAGCAGGAGCTGTATACCCAGCAGGGTGTCGCGGTGACGGTGGAAGCGGTTTCGCAGATCAAGGTGAAGTCGGATCCGGAGTCGATCATCACGGCTTCGGAACAGTTTCTGACCAAGAATGACGACGAGCGGCAGGGCCTGATCAAGCTGGTGATGGAAGGCCACCTGCGCGGCATTATCGGGCAATTGTCGGTGGAACAGATCGTGAAGGAACCGGAGATGGTAGGCGACCGGGTCCGCGCCACCTGCGCCGACGACATGACCAAGATGGGTCTCGAGGTGATTTCGTTCACCATCAAGGAAATTCGCGACAAGAACGACTACATCACCAACATGGGCCGTCCCGACGTGGCGCGCGTGAAGCGTGACGCCGAGATCGCCACGGCCGAGGCCGAGCGCGATACCGCGATCAAGCGCGCCGAGGCTTCCCGCGCCGCCGCCGTCGCCACCGCGCAGGCCGATCAGGAACGGGTGCTCGCGCAGACCTTGTCGCTGGCGAAACAGGCCGAATCCCAGCGCGATCTCGAGGTCAAGAAGGCGCAGTATCTGGAATCGACCAAGCGGCAGCAGGCGCAGGCGGACAAAGCGTACGACATTCAGACCAACATCATGCAGCAGCAGGTGGTGGTGGAAGCCGTCAAGGTCCGGCAAGTGGAAAAAGAACAGGAAATCAAGGTGCAGGAAGCGGAGATTCTGCGCCGGGAAAGAGAATTGATCGCGACGGTTCTCAAGCAGGCCGAGGTCGAGAGGCAGCGCATCGAAACCATGGCGGCCGCAGAGCGGCAGCGCAATATCTTCGAGGCCGAAGGCCGCGCCGCGGCGATTCGCACACAGGGTGAAGCGGAAGCCGAGATCATCCTCAAGAAAGGCGAATCGGAAGCCAAAGCGATGAACGTTAAAGCCGAGGCTTATCAGCAGTGGAACCAGGCGGCAGTGGTCGACAAGCTGCTTACGAATATGCCGGAGATCGTGCGGGCGCTGACCGCGCCGCTCGCGAATGTCGACAAGATCACCATCGTTTCTACCGGCAACGGTTCGAGTGCCGGCATGAACAAGATTACCGGCGATATGACGGAGATTGCGGCGCAGATTCCCGCGCTGTTTGAAACCCTCAGCGGCATGAAGATGTCGGAGCTGCTGGGGAAAGTGAAGACTATCGGAGAAACGCCCGCTAAGGAGTAATTTATGGCCCTTTTAGAACGCGTAGCGACGCTGGTTCGCGCAAATTTGAACGATTTGATCGACAAAGCGGAAGATCCCGAGAAGTTGATCAAGCAAGTGATTCTGGACATGCAGAACCAGTTGCTGCAAGTCAAGACGCAGGTCGCGATTTCGATCGCCGATCAACATCTCCTGCTGAAGAAGAAACGGGAAAACGAGGACGCCGCCGAGGAATGGGTGCGCAAAGCGGAACTGGCGGTGGAAAAGAAGCAGGACGACCTGGCGCGCGCCGCGCTGGAACGGTCGATGACGTCGAAAAACGTCGCGGCCAGCTTCGCCGAGCAGGTGGCGGATCAGACGGCGCAGGTGGAGAATCTGAAAACGGCTCTGCGCAAACTGGAAATGAAGCTGACGGAGGCGCAAAACAAGTCCGACGTGCTGATCGCGCAGCACCGGCGCGCGAGGGCGCTGACGCGCGCGAGCGACGCCCGAATCGAGATGGGCGACGGCTCCAAAGCGGCCGCATTCGACCGGGTGAAGGATAAAGTGCGGCACGCCGAAGCGGTGAGCCAGGCGAAATCGAGCATCGCGACCGATGACATGGAGGAGCGTCTGGCGGCGCTCGGCAAAGAGGACGAGATCGATAAGCTGCTGGCGGAGATTAAGAATCGCAAGGGGATTGTTTAGGCGCTATGCTGTTTTTGTCCAGACGATCATCATGCCCAGTTCCAGCGCCTGCTTGGTCCAGGTACCGGTAAAGGCTCCGCTGGCTCCCGTCCACGTGGCGCTGACGGGGTAGCCGTCGTTCGCTACCGCGCATCTGAAAATGTCGCCGACGTAATTCGGCTGCGACGGAACCTGCGGGAAAATGCGAATACCAACCGGATTAGCGGCCTCCGGAATGGGCGGGACCACGGGCGTGGCCACGACGGGCACCGGATACGGAGGATAGTCCGACAGCAAGGTGCTGACCTTGATCGCGCCCGCGGGCACAGGTCCGGTGTAGGAGCTGGGCATTTCCGCACTGGTCACGACGTTGCCGAGCCCGGCCGGAACCCAGGTATCGCCGTACAGCTGGCGCATGTACATGACGGAATACGGGTCGAAGCCCAGGCCGTCGATCTCCTCGTCGATGGTCCAACCCTCGCTGATGAGCTGACTGATCAGCGTCCAGCGTTGGGCCTGCGTCAATTGGACCGCGTTCGGAGTGCTGCCCCATTCATACCCGTTGTAAAGCGGCTGGAGAGCGGGCGGTTTACTGGCGGCGTAGGCTGCATCGAACAGAGCCATGTAGGCGTTCGCGGCGGAAGCGACGCCTGGTGTAGGCGCGCCTCCGCTGGGTGGCGTGATTTGTGTTCCCATAATGTCCCTTCAAAAACCTCTTCCTTGGAGCGCTCCGGCCTTTTTGTTAACCCAGAAGGGACTGGGGCGCTGTGTCGCACGCTGCTCTCGCTGTATCGTTCTAACGTCGGTCGATGAGGTGGCCATGGACGCTCACGCTCCGGTGGGCTGGACGCCGAATCAGTGCGCCAACCTCTCGATTGCAGGATAGAGCGGGAAATTGCGGGGCAGATTGAGTGAAAGTGGCAACTCGCGGATTCGGAAGGAGAAGGACTTGCGGAAAAAGACGTTATGGCCGGAAAGAAGGCGTCGATATGAGTATCGACGCGGCACGCAGGAGTGCGTGCGCCACAAACGGGTTTCGGCGAAGCAGGATCAGGAGCATGATCGAAATGGCGGTGATGCAGGCTCCTAGCTTCAAACTGCGAGGGTGATAGCGGAAGTCGAGCTGGTGGTCGCCGGATGGGATTTGGACGCTTTGGAATGCGCCGCGCCAGAGTTGGATGGGAATCGCGCGGCCGTCCAGAGAGGCGGTCCATCCGGGGAAGAATTGCTCTTTGAGGACAAATTCGGCGCCTCTGGGCGAGCTCAATCGAAACTGCCGCGATTCTGGTGTCCGGACCAACGGGGTGATTGCGCCGGGCCAGTTAAATGGCTCGGCAAACTTTTGATATTCGTAAACGTGAAAGTAATAGTCGTCATCGCCGAGCAGCTTGAAGGTTGGATTGGATTTGAGGCTCGGGTAAAGCGGCCCGTTCAAGGAAGTGATTACATAGCGGACCGCGAGAGTCTGGAGCGCGAAATCGTTCGACGCGTCAAAGCTAAATTCCAAATGGTTCTCGAAGCGCGCACCCAGGTCCTTGACCATCTCCCGATATCGCTCCGCCATGAAAGGATCGAAGCCCTGGGGCGAGGACATGGCATGGTGCCTGAGCTCGACGGGCATGGGCGCCGTCTGATCGAGGAGGATCCGGTATTGGCGGTGAGCCATCAGCTGCTGAAATGCGCCGGGATCCATCACGGCAAAGCCGTCCTTGGCATAGTTGTGAGGCAGCCAGCTACTGTTGGCGTTGAATCGCTTGCTGGTTCCGAAGGCCTTATAGTCGACGGCGGTGCTCAGCAGCAGAACGACGGCGACGGTCAGACGCCACTTGCCGGAGTGGCCCCTGAGCGCGAAGATACAGATTACGAAAACGATCAATATTGCCAGAGCATCGAGCGCCGACCACCAGCCAGATGGAAAGGAATGAGCGACAGACCGCCAGGCGCGAAGCTCGTACGCCGCCCAAGCCACGGCGCACGCGACGCCGACGATCGCCCATGGTTTGGATGCTGCCCGCTTCGCGCCGGAGGTTAGAAAGCGATCGATGCCGATGGCGGCCAAGCCGGCTATCGCGGCCGTAACGCCGGCCATAAAATACCAATCGCGGCAGACTTGGGCGAGGGTCACAGACTTTCCGACTAACATCGAGATGGCGTTCAATGGATTCGAGAGGAACACGAGGCAGACGCAGCCAGCGGCCGCTATGGGAATCAGCGGACGCCAGCGCCGGTATCTGAAGAGGGCAGCGATTCCAAACACGGCGGGCGCCCCCAGGTAGAGATACTCCCGGCCGAAGTTTTTCATGACGTCCACGTTGATCCCGAAATCGTAGAAATTGGGGATCAGGTAGGAGATATAAAACGCGATGTCGTGGAAACCCGCCCCATATCGATTTTCCTTGACCATGAGTGAGCTTGCCTCGAGGGCCGGGAGAAGCTGAATCGCTGTCACGGCGAACGAGGCGAAGAGCGCGAGGAGGGTCCGGAGCACCACCGTTCGGTTCCTCGAGAAGAGCGCGTAGACGCCCAGGAAGATCGCCAGAACCAGCCAAGTGGGAGGATAGCCGGCCAGGAAACAGGCGGCGGAGCTGACGACTATCTTCAAGAATCCCTGCCAGGCACGATCTTTCGCCAGGTCGTCGATGCCCCACAGACCCAAAGGGAAAAAGGCATAGCCGCACAGGAGTCCGAGATGCTGGAGCTGGAGCATCGCATAACCGCTATAGGCAAAGATTCCAGCGCCTAGGAGGCACGCG
>JBEKOZ010000180.1:0-8341 GCA_049521275.1 Bryobacteraceae bacterium
CTCCCCGACTTCGTAGCCAGGCCGCAGTCCGACGGCCGAGAAGAAGGCGGCCATCTGGTAATACTGATTCTGCGTCCAGCGCTCGAAGGGATGGTCATGGCATTGCGCGCAGACCATGCGGACGCCTAGAAACACCTGCGTGGTCTTCTCCATGGTCGGCTTGGGCTCGCGCGTCGTGCGGAAATAGTTCGCCGCCGGAGCGTCGTAGACGCTGCCCCTGCCGGTCAGCAACTCGTGAACCATTTTGTCGTACGGTTTATTTGACGCGACGCTGTCGTGGATCCATTCGCGGAACTCATACGTCGCTTTCTCTCCCAGGAATTTTCTGGAGGACTGCAACAGATCGCCCCACTTCACGGTCCAGCGGTCGGCAAATGCGGGACTGCCGATCAGTTTGTCGATGCGCTTTTCACGTTTCACCCTGGAGGGCGCGGGGTCCGCCAGGAACTCGCGAACCTCGGCGGGCGTAGGCAACTGGCCGATCAAATCCAGCGTCACGCGGCGCAGAAACTCGGCGTCGGTAGCCAAGCCAGACGGCTGGATATGCAGCTTCTGAAGTTTTCCATCGATCAGTTGATCTACATAGTTGTACTGCGGGAGCGGCTTCCACGCGAAACCGGGCTTGGGGTTCAGCACGTTGACTGGAATCGTCGCGTACTTGCCCTGATAGCGAACCAACAGCGTGGCCTCGCCAATGCGTTCGCCGAGCACTGCTGCCGCGGCGTCAACCTTGGCGACATCCGGGGTGTTCGATTCAATAACCGCCTCGTTGGTTACATCGCGAGTGAGCCCGTCGCCGAAGCGCGCCATCACCTTGACGTTCATTTTCTCGCCGGGCCGGGGCATCGCAATTTCAGCCGGCACCACTTCGAGGGCGGCGACATTGTCCTTGGCCGGATCTCCGAAGGGGACCCCTTGTGCAATCCAATTGAAAATCGTTCTGTAATATGCGGAGTCACGATCGAATCGCAATCCGCCCCCGTGCGGTACCTGCTGCGTCGGCTTGGTGAGCATCAGACTGCGCGCCGGATCCGCCCGGTTGAAGCGGCGTCCGGACAAATCGTAAAGCAACGCTTCGTAATCGAATTGCGGATCGTATCCGCGCAGCGAGAGCTTAAACCCGGCCTTCCCTTTCGCCGCACCATGGCATGTCCCCGACGTGCAGCTCACCTTATTTAGAATGGGCGCCACGTCGCGTAGGAACGTAACCGGCTCAGCGGCGAGCGAAACGGCGACGCTAGCGAGCAGGGGCAGTATGCGCATTTTTATCTTTCTCCTCATCCATGGCTGGCACCGGGAAAGCTACCAGCGGGGCGTAGATATCCCGTCGAATGCCGTTCGCGGTCACGCGTCCGCTAATCACCGCGTTGTAAAGCGCGGGGAGCGTATTCTTGGTCGACGTCACCGCGAACGTCCCGGTCTTCCGGTCTTTTGGATCGATCGCCATCTCAATCACGCGCAGGTCGTTGAAGTTCGGAACGTCCACATCGACCGCATCGGGCCATTTTTCGATGACACTTTCCGTGGTCCACGTCCAACGGAACAGGAATTGATAGCCCGCCTCCTTCTTCGCGACACTCTCGAGCTTCAGCGAGAGCGTTGCCGGAGCCGCATCGGTCAGCGCGACCGGCAGCGAATATCCCAACCACGCTCCCGTCAGCGGCCGTTGACGGTCGACCACGCCTTGCTCGGTAGCTCCGGCCACACCGATTGAGTAGCCGAGTCCGCTTGCCAGGCGCTCGATCGGCTTGCCTTCTTCATCCGAGCCAACCGCGCGGAAGCTGAGTTCGCCCGCCGTGAGGTTCGCCCCCGCAGCGGCGGTCAACGTCAGCATCGCGCTCCGGCCGGTCGCTCGGTTGTTCGGATCGGCGACTTCGGCTGGAATATCACCGCCCGCCGCCGTCAAGCCAGGCGGCAGGTCCACGGCTTCGATCCGGAGAGGACCGTTGTAACCGCGACGAGCCACGTTTACATCCACCAGCGCCGTGCCGCCAGCGGGAATGTTTATAAAAGGTGTCGCGATGGACACTCGAAAATCCTGCGCCGCACGATAGACCATCAACCGGTAGCCGTATTGCGGGCCGCCCCGGCGCGCCAGATCTTCGACGGTAATCCAGATATGGCGCACCTTTTCCGGCGCCTTGAACTGGAGGAAGGGATCGCCGAGCGTGCGGCTGCTGGCCTGCACTGCGGCGACATCCACGGGCAGCGGTCCATCACCGGCGGAAGCCAGCTTCTTCCCCTGGTCGTCTACGATCGTCAACAGACCGGTGAGCTTCGAGGTGCCGAGTTCCCTCGCCTGCAAATCGAAGAACAATTCCTGGCCGGGCTCAACGCTCAGCTCGTACCGGTCGACCGCGCCTGGTTTCGCCAGTCGCCCGTTGACCGTAACGGGCAGCGTGAGCGGTCCCTCAACTGGTCCCCTGACCTCGGGATAGTCGCCCACGGCGAATGGCAGAGGTAACACCGGCGAGTCCGGCAAACCGACAAAGACACGAGGCGTCTTGACTCCAGCCAGATCGACGTTCACTTTCGCGCCTGAAAGCTCGACCTCCACCTTTTCGCCCCGCCTGCCCCCCAGCGGGAACAGTTCGGTGGGGTACGCATACGCGCCGGTCATCAAGCGGTAAAAGTTTTGCTTCTGGGTCGAAAAACGCGCATCGTGGACCTCCACGTAATAGAAGCCTTCCTTGGCGAAGGTGATGTCGACGCGGGCGTCGAGGTCTAATAATGGATCATCGTCGCTGCGCGCCAGCACCTTGCCTGACCCGTCCATCACGCGGATGACCGGGTCGATGGCTGAACCCGCGCGCCGCGCCTCCACCTCGAAAACACGCCTCTCGCCAGCCTTCGCCTGAATCCTGTAAATGTCGAGTTCCGGGCCTTCGAGCGTTCCGTTCACCGTTACCGGACCCGAGGGAAGAGCTTGGGCGCGCTCAATCGAGTCATTCTGGTGAGGCGAGGCGCCGGGCCGGCTTTCATCTTCAGCGATCTCCGGAAATGCGCCGACGCTGAACAGCAGAACGTTCGAAAGTCCATTCGACCCCTTCAGCCGGATGGTGTAGACCCCCACTGCCCATTCCGCCTTGGGTTCCACTAGAAATGTGGCCGTCCGATTAGCCATGCTCTCCTTCGCGTCGCCCAGCGGGGTAAAAGCCGCCGGAAGATTCGAGATCACGCTCAGGCCCTCGCCGAGGTTCTGCCCAACCACCGTGAGGGAAAACGGCCTGCCCTTCTGTGTTCCCCGGGGCTGCAACTCGACAATCGAAGGAGGCTCCGCCCAGAGCGCGCATGTGAGCAGCAACCCTGCCGCGAGCCCTCTCATTGTGAGCTCCCCGCGGAGAGCGGCGCCGGAACGAACGAACGGATCAACGCGCAATCGGCCGTACTGTAGATCCGGACCTTGCCGTCAAACCCGCCCGTCGCCAGCTTCGAGCTGTCCGGCGAGAAAGCTACGGCGTAAATACCGGCCTCGTGGCCCTGGCACGACGCCTTTTTCTCACCCGTGTCCGGATCGTATAGATTCACAGAGGGCGCTGCCCCGGCCACCGCGATTCGCGTCCCATCGGGCGACCAGGCGAGCGCCGTGATGGCCCCGTCCTGTCTCTCCAGCTTGCGCACTAAAGTTGTGTCGTCGGCGATCTTCATGTTCCGCGGCCGGTCCAGCAGGTAGATATAAGGAAGCCGTTCCGCTCCGCCGATGACCACGATGTCCTTCGTCGGGTGGCGCGCGATGGCGGCCAACTCCCCGCGCAGCAAATTCACGTTTTCGAGGAACGCACCGCTGGCGGCATCAATCAGCTTCGCGGCACGGTCTCCGCTGGCTGACACCAGTCTCTTTGAATCTATGCCGAAGACAGTCGCCAGGACCCAGTTTTCGTGATTACTGATTTTGTAAAGCTCCTTCCCGCTCGCAGTCTCGATTACGTGCACCGAGTTGTCTGTACCCCCGACGGCAATCTTCGACTCATCAGGCGAAAGCGACGCGCCAAAGACGGTATCGCTGGTCAGACGCGCGGATCGCAGCAGTTTCCCACTTTTCGCATCCCAAATCTGAACCTCGCCAAACTGTGCCGGCGTTCCACCGCCCGCGATCAGCAGTTTTCCGTCCGAGCTGTAGACGATCGATAGGATCCGTTCCGCGCTGGCCGTCAATCGCCGCAGGGGCGCAGTGCCGTCAACTCCGTGGATCAGCACCTCGCCGTTGCCCGAGACGGCAATTTCAGAACCATCCGGCGAAAAACGCAGCGCTGTGATCACTGGGGGTTGCAGGTAGACAGGCGTTCGTATTTCGACGGTTTCCGGGAGCGAGTCGTTTTTCGCACCGTCGCGAATCCACTCTCGAACCAGCGCGATCTCGCTCTCCGGCAATGCGGGTTCGCCCAGGGGCATCCGAGGTTGCAGGGCCGCGGTCAGGTAGCGGACGATGTTGCTGTCGTCGGGACGCTCCGCTACAAATGCCGGACCATGCTTCCCACCTTTTGAAAAACCGTCGAACGTGGTGAGATCGAGGTCGGACATCCTCGACGCCGGCTGGTGGCAGCCTTGGCATCTTTTTTGAAGGATGGGCTGTATGTCGCGTGAGAAGCTAGGGGCGGCCGCAGGCAGCTTGGCCACCATCAACAATACAATCCCCAGAGTTTTCACAGACATCTGTTCCGGATCTCAATGAGAAGTATATATGAGAACTACAAAAAGTGCTCTCACCCTATAAAAAAGCCGTGCGCCTCAGAGGCCAAGGTTGTTCTCGAGTCAGGACTGCGGCCGAGGCTCCGACCCATTTTTCGACCGCGGTTGCTGAAACAGGAAGCGCCAAGGCCGCGATGACGAGGGCCGACACGGCCCATAAAGCCGCCAGCGAGTGCTGGATGTCCCGGAGATCACGAAATGTCACCCGGCATTCGCGAAGGGTCATGGGGATGACGCTCCTCGCTCGGATCGAGGATTTGGATGGACCAGGATTACCCGAGCCTCCAGGTCCCCGTGCCTTTAGCGATTCAGGTTGCCCGCCAACCCAAGCGGCGTTTGATTCCCTGAGCCCGGACTAGGAGCTCGCCGTCAGATTGTTGTGATGCTCGTGCCGGCCTTACCGATCACCACGGTATCGTCACGTTTTCCCAACGCGTGAACGTACCTGTCGGGCCGTCCCGGCCGAGCAGCGCAACGCGCACTACCTCGCGGGATCCTTCCTCGACAGACTGTGTCCCGGCATATCCGTTGAGGTTTGTCTTTGTGAAGCCTGGGGAAACTAAGTTGACCTTGATCCCGGTCGACTCCAGTTCGACCATCATGGCCAGCGTGATTGCGTTCAGAGCCGCCTTGGACGCAGGGTAGACGGGGCCGAACATCGGGTGATAGGGGTAGTCCGGGTCCGCGTTCAACGTCAGCGAGCCGACGGCGCTCGACACATTGACGATGCGGGCGTCCGACGATTCACGGAGGAGCGGCAACATCGCTTGGTAAACGGCGAGGACGCCGAAGACGTTGGTCTCCCACACGGTGCGTACTTCATCGAGGGATGCGTTGCTCGCGCGGCTTATCTTGGCGTACTCCAGAAGGGACAAGCTGCCCTTTCCGGTATTCGAGATCGCAGCGTTCTGAACCAAAAGGTCGAGGCGGCCAAAATCCGTGCGGATGCGGTCTGCCGCGGCGGCGATCGAAAACCGATCCGTCACGTCGAGCTGGAGCGCGATGGCGCCTGGCCCAATCTCCTGGGCCGCGGCCCCGCCGCGCTCAAAATTGCGCGACCCAACCAGCACAGTGAGACCGTTCGCCACGAGTTCCTTTGCGACCTGAAGTCCGACTCCCTGATTAGCCCCGGTGACCAGGGCGATTCGTTTGTCTTGCATGATGTCCTCCTTTACGTTGTGCGGCTGACGGGGCTCGCGATCCGGTCGAGTTCGGCGATCGCTTTCGGTGGAAGTTCGAGTGTCGCGGCCGCGAGATTTTCGCGGAGATGGCCGATCGACGATGTGCCAGGAATGAGAAGAATATTCGGGGCGCGTTGGAGCAGCCATGCCAGCGCGATCTGCATCGGTGTCGCCTGCAGGGAGGCCGCGGCCCCATCGAGCACTGCCGACTGCACTGGCGAGAAGCCGCCGAGCGGGAAGTAAGGCACGTAGGCAATGCCCTGCGTAGCCAGATCGTCGATGAATTGATCGTCGCCGCGCTGCGCGACGTTGTAGAGGTTCTGAATGCAGACAATTTCCGTGATCGCCTGCGCCTCGGCCAACTGCCGCGGCGATACGGTACTCAACCCGATATGCTGAACGAGGCCCTGCTGCTTCAACTCAGCGAGCGCGGAGAGCGGTTCTTCAAATGGCTCGTCTTCCGGAGCGGCGAAGCCGCCGAGCCGGAGATTCACGACCTGGAGCGAATCGAGGCCCAGGTTGCGCAGATTGTCATGTACGGCGTCGACGATTTCCTGGCGAGAGCGTGCGTGAAGCCAGGAACCATCGGCGCCGCGGCGCCCACCGACTTTGGTCACGATCACCAGATCATCGGGATAAGGATGCAGCGCCTGCTTAATGATCTGATTGGTTACATGTGGACCGTAGAAATCGCTGGTATCGATGTGGTTCACGCCCGACGCGACGGCCTCGCGAAGAATCGCGATCGCACCGGGAATGTCGCGGGGCGGGCCCCAAACCCGCTTGTCGCCATCCTGTCCGGCGAGTTGCATGGCCCCATAACCGATCCTATTTACAGTCAGTGAAGTGCCCGCGAAAGTAAAGCCGCCACCGAGATTCGTCTTTTGTTTCATTTCGTCTCTCCCTGCTCGTCATGACCTGACGATTTCAGACTTCATGTTATAAGCTATCGCGCTGTGGCCTCTC
Source organism: Bryobacteraceae bacterium (assembly GCA_049521275.1). Classification (GTDB taxonomy): domain Bacteria; phylum Acidobacteriota; class Terriglobia; order Bryobacterales; family Bryobacteraceae; genus Palsa-187. The sequence continues at coordinate 6,837 of JBEKOZ010000180.1, forward strand.
CCCAGCGCATGTGTTCGAGATCGGCAATCAGTCCGGGCCCGGTTGGGTGCCATCCGAGCCGTTGCCGGGTCTGCGCGCTTGAAGCCGGCATATCGAAGCCCGCGAACATCGCCAGCCAGCCAAAATGAGCCGGCGCTTCGTCCTGAGAGAGGCTGACCACGGGCACCTTCAGGCCTCGGCCAATGACTTCAGCGATCTCCCGCATCGAGACTCCCTCCTCAGCGACCGCGTTGTACCTGCTGCCGGCTTCGTGCTTCTCCAGCGCAAGCCTATAGAGACGGGCAACGTCGAGAACATGCGCGGCCGGCCAGCGATTGAGTCCCTCGCCAATGTACGCCGAGGATCCCTTTTCACGGGCCGCCTGGACCGCGTAGGTGATGAGGCCCTGCTTGACAGTGTCGTGGACCTGAGGAAGACGCACCACCGAGACGTTCACCCCACGCTCCGCCACGCAAGCCCCGGCGACTTCCGACACCTTACGCGGATTCGGGTGGTTGGGATCGAAATGATCTTCCGTTGCGGGTTGACCTGGAACAGCGTTTCCCATTCCTGTTCCGGAGGTGATCACCAGGGGGCGGTCCGATCCCTTGAGGGCGTCACCGAGAGCTTCGATGGCACGCCGGTCCTTTTCGCAGACCTCCACGAACTTCGAGAAGTCGTTTCCGAATGCGCTGTGATCGAAGGCGCAGTGAATCACTCCATCCGATTGGGCTGCCCCGCTGCGCAGACTTTCCGGGTCTTCGAGATTTCCTCGATGCACCTCGGCTCCCGCGGCAATGAGAGACCGGACGCCGGCGTCGGACCGGGTCAGTCCGAGCACCTGATGACCCGCGTTGATGAGCTCCGGAACGATGGCAGATCCGATAAAGCCCGTAGCTCCCGTCAGAAACACACGCATGCTGTTTTCTCCTTCCGTTCCGTTCGCGTGGCGATTTCGTAACCGACGAAATGTTGGCGAGGCGTCAGTACAACGCTTGACGAGTGGTTACGCGCCTGCTAAAACGGAGTTATTCTCCGCATATGTAGATTAACGGAGACTATCTCCGGTTGCAAGTTTTTTCAGGCCATGGCCACGAAACCTAAACAGGCTTTTGTTCGCAAGCCGCGCCCAAAGCTGAGAATGGACGCGCAGCGGAATCGCGAACGCATTCTGGACGTGGCAAAGGATGCGTTTACCCGATCGGGCGCTAACGCCACTCTGGATGATATCGCTAAAGAGGCAGGAGTGGGACCGGGCACTCTGTACCGTCACTTTCCCACTCGCGAAGAACTTCTGGAGGCAGTTTACCGGACTGAGATGGAGAAGCTGGCCGCCGCGGAAGGAAGGTTCGCTGAAGAATTGCCACCGATCGAGGCACTGCGGGCCTGGTTATTGTTGTTTGTCGACTACATCGCCGCGAAGAAGCTTATCGCCCCCGCACTCAACGCGCTGCTGGGAGATCCGAAGAAGGTGTTCGAAGCTTCCTACGTGCAGATCTGGGAAGCCATTCGCGCACTCGTGCGGC
>JBEKOZ010000181.1:0-8205 GCA_049521275.1 Bryobacteraceae bacterium
GTAAGCAATGTGGGAACCAGATGTGAGGCAGCGGTCGCACCGTATTTCCTCGCCGCGAAGTGTCGATGGGCCGTCATCGGCTGTCGCATGATCATACTGGGATTTCAAGCCCGCTTGCCGGGAACATCGCAAGTCTCGAAGAAAAAACAAGGCAGGTCGCGCAAAGGCGGACGCTCTTCGTCCGCGCCGGACCCGCCGGGTCGGGCTCAGCCAGCGCACTGAAGAGCGGAGGCCGACGCGGGCGTCGGCCGCGGACCAGGGGGTCCGCCCTACAAGCTCAGGCAGTGGCATCGTCGAGCATTCGTCTTCATGGCCTCTCGATTGCAAGCCATCGAGCCTAGAGTAGCTCAAGCGGCGAAGGAACATTCATGAGCGTGCCGTGTAAGAGGGGTTCGCTTATCAGAATGAAGCACCACCTTCACCGCCGCAGGCTGCACAACAGAGTCCCGAACAATTACAACAACTCGTGGCGCCCATTGCACTGTACCCTGATGCCTTGATCGCGCAGATCCTGGGGGCCGCAACCTATCCGGACGAAGTCGTAAAGGCAGAGGAGTGGATGGAAAAGCACAAGCACCTTGAAGGCGACAAACTGGCGAAAGAGGTAAACAAAGAACATTGGGATCCGGGTGTTAAAGCCCTAACGCAGTTCCCGGCGGTGCTCGCCAATATGAACCAGAATCTTGCCCTTTCGCGCCGTGGCAAATCGGCGAACGGACGGCAAGATCGCCGGCGGCTTCGCCTTCGTCGCTTATCCCGCGGAGTATCGAGGGTCTGGCGTTATGACGTTCATCATCACGGAGAAAAATGTTGTCAAGGAAAAAGATCTCGGCACGAACACTTTGGCGCTCGCGAGGTCGTTGGGATGGTCTCACAACGAGACTGGTTGGGTGCCCGCCGACGATAAATAGAAGTTGAAATCCTGCTCCCCGTTATTTTAACGGCTCCGGTTGGATGAAGCAAAAGCCCGCGCGGGGTACCGCTGACAAGTGCTGCACTATCCAACGATCTCAGTTTGTTTCGCCTTGACGCTCCTTCCCCGGATGGGATATTCTTAGGAACCTGGCGTAGCCCTGGTCGGAGAAGAGCCCAATGTTCCAGGTGTTTCATCGATATACATCGTTGAAGGCACTGTTTATCTGCAGCTTGGACATCGCACTGGCATTTGCATGTCTATTCGCAGGGTTCATCATCCGGTACGCTGGGGACACCGGCCCTTTGAATCGACAACTCTCGCAACGAGCGTTTTGGTTGCAAAGTATCCTTGTCGTCGGCTTTATCCACCTGCTGCTGCACGTCACGGCCTGCTACCAGCTTGACAGGCCTTACGCGGGCAGGCTGCGGATCCGATTTGCGAAGACGCTTGCCACAGGATGCCTGGTTCCCGGGTTGTTGTCGTTAGCGTATCCCGCGTTGATCGTGGACAGAGAGTCGCTCCTGATAGGTTTAATTGCCCTCTTTTCAATAACTTTCTTTGGGAGATCGACACTCGAGGCGCTATGGAGCCTCACTCCCTTCCAAACCGTCGCAATTTTGGGTTCAGGCGAATTAGCAAGGAATGTTGCCAAGGAGATTTACCGCCGCCGCGACCTGAATTGGCGTTTCGCAGGTTTCATTGTTGAGGATAACCCGAGCCAAACCCCTCAGGTAGCGCCTATTCTTGGCAGATGCAGGGATCTGGAGCAGATCGTCGCGGCGGGCCGGATTGCTCTGCTGGTGGTCGCTCAGAAAGAACAACGCGGGCACTTGCCGGTTGGAGCTTTGGTGAGTATCCGAACATCCGGCGTCGCGGTTGAAGATGCGGCGACTATGTTGGCCGGCCTTAGCGGACGGATCTGGCTGGATGTGGTTCGTCCCAGTTGGTTTGTGTTTACCGGTGGTTTTCGACGGCCGCTGCCAGTGAGATTGATCAAGCGCGCTGTTGACGCGGTGGTGGCGTTTGTGGGATTTACTCTAACGCTGCCCATTATGGGGATTGTGATGATCCTTATCCGATTGGACTCCAAGGGGCCCATCCTCTACCGGCAAGTGAGAATCGGGTATCGTGGCAGGCCGTTCACGCTTTTAAAGTTCCGCTCGATGCGCCAGGACGCGGAAGAGGGTGGCGCTCAATGGGCAATCAGAAAGGATCCTAGAATCACTAAGATAGGCGCGTTTTTGAGGAAGTTCAGGCTGGACGAATTACCTCAGTTCATTAACGTGCTTCGAGGCGAAATGAGCCTGATCGGGCCCCGTCCTGAGCGCCCTGACTTTACCGATCAACTGCGCATCGCCATCCCGTTTTACGACGAGCGGCATACAGTGCGGCCGGGGATCACGGGTCTCGCCCAAGTGCGGTATCGCTATTGCGCGACAATTACGGATGCGTTTCACAAACTCGAATATGACATGTTTTATTTAAAACATCTGTCCTTGTTATTCGACATGTTCATTCTGTTGCTGACCGCCAGAACCGTTCTCCTCGGGGCCGAATGGACGGATTCCCACGTCGAAGTCCCGGACTTTCGCTCCACGGAGACGAGGGAAGAGACCGAGGGCGAGTCTCGGCGGATGACTATGGGAGCGTAAGGCGAACCAAACCTACGCCGGCTGGTTGAGGAGTATTTCCACAATCCGTTCGGCGGCGCGGCCGTCCCATTTCTCGGGGATGGCTCCGGGGCGCCCGTGGCCGTCGAGAATGGAGTTGGCTTCGCGCAGGATGCGGTGAGGTTCGGTTCCGACCAGCACGTTGGTTCCGATTTCGCAGGTGATCGGGCGTTCGGTCGACGGGCGCATCGTGAGGCACGGCACTCCCAGCACGGTCGTCTCCTCCTGAATGCCGCCGCTGTCGGTGAGCACCATCCGGCTGCTCGCGACCAGGCTGAGGAACGGCAGATAGCTCATGGGTTCGACGACCTGGATCCCGGGATGGAGCTCGACTTCCCGCAGTTTTGGCGCCGTGCGGGGGTGAACCGGAAAGACGATGGGGATTCGGCCCGCGATCTGGTTGATCGCTCCGAGAATCGGCGCCAGGCGATCCCGCGTGTCGACGTTGGCTGGGCGATGCAGAGTGAGGACGGCGTACCGGCCCGGTTGCAGGCCGCCAGGCAGCGGCATTTGACCAGCTCGACCGATCTGGTGGCGGAGCGTATCGATCATAGTGTTTCCGGCGAAGTGAATTTTCCCTGCCGCGACGCCTTCCTTTCGCAGGTTCTCACTGGCGGAGACGTCAGTGGTGAACAAGAGATCCGAGATCGCGTCGGTGCAGAGGCGGTTGATCTCCTCGGGCATGGACATGTCGCGAGAGCGCAAGCCGGCTTCGACGTGGGCTACACGGATGCCGAGCTTTCTGGCAGTCAGGGAGCAGGCGAGAGTGGAGTTCACGTCTCCGACGACGATCACCCAATCCGGCCGATGCTTCAAACAGACCGGCTCGAAGGCCATCATGATGCGGGCGGTCTGCTCGGCGTGCGAGCCAGACCCGATCTCGAGGTTGACGTCGGGTTCCGGGAGGCCGAGGTCGCAGAAGAACTCCTCCGACATATTCCGGCTGTAATGTTGGCCGGTGTGGACCAGCAGGACCGACGCGGGATGGTCGTCCCGGCGGGAAAAGAATGCCCGATGGATGGGGGCAATTTTCATGAAGTTCGGGCGGGCTCCGGCGATCAGGAGATACCTCATGATTTCTCACAGGGGCAGCGAGTGCTTTGACCGCGTGAATAGTTTGTTTTCACGTCAATCCAAGCTCTGGCAATCTGAAAGCGTCTTTGAGGATAAATCCGGGGATTGATTCACCTGGGCGAAAATGCGATCCATGATCATGGACGTCCTGAGGATTTCCGAATAGGAAACCGGCGGTGGGCTGCCCGAAACAATCGAATCGTAAAACCGGTCCAGCAGGGTGCGCATACCCTGGAAGAAATGAAACTCGGAGCGGAGAAAACGCTTCAGGTTGCGGGCTCCCGCCATCCATTGCCGGCTGGCTTGGGAAAAGGCGGGCGTCAGGCGGCCGAGCACGCTTGGCATCATCGGATAAGAGCTCAGAATCACAGACCGGGCGGTGTAATCCACGGTGAGAGAGTTCTTCGAGCCATGGACTCTGAGGATGTGCGTATCCGGACGGATGTGCGACGAAAACGTAGCGTAAGCGGAAACGTCCTCCCCTGTAATCATGACGCGCAGTTCGTCGTGCAAATGCGCTTTGCGGTTGAAGTATCCAACGGCGTGAATCCGCGGATTCTCGTCCGGCACAAACTCTACGATTTTGTTGATCAGATGATCGATGACGTTCTGCATGAGCTGTCCGGGGAGGCCACGAACCCAATGATTGGGGCTGCGCACTATCGCCGCGCCGAAGGGGCCGTTGAGGTTGTAGCCTAGAATGCTCTCCACATGCACCGGAGTCCCAATCGCTCCGGCTGCGATCATCGCGCGCATCTCCAGCGCGGCCGGATCGAACTGGTTGGAGTAGCCGACCGTCAGCTTCCGAGAGTGGGCGCAGGCGGCTTCTATCAACGCTTTGGCTTGCCCGTGGTCGAGCCCAATCGGCTTCTCGACAAACAGATGACAACCGGCGGAAAGCGCCTCGAATCCCAGCGCAAAGTGTGAATCTGGAGGTGTCGCGATGTGGACGACATCCGGACGCTCGACACGCAGCATTTCCGCGAAGTCCGAGTATGCCTTCGGGATACCAAAGCGAAGGGCAAGCTGTTCAGCCATGAGGAGCTCGCGGTCGCAAGCGGCGACCAGACGAGCTCCGGGATGCCCTTTGATCAACTCCGCGTGTGCGTCCGCAATACGGCCGCAGCCGACAATCGCCACCGAAAGACCGGCCGGCATCATGAATTCCCAAGAGGTGAAGGAGATTGTAAGAACGCCAGAGTTTCCCGCGCGACATCGTTCCAGGAGCGACGGCGAGCTTCCGCAATGCCTTGTTCGTCCCACTCGCAGCCCAGGGCCTTTTCTAAAGCGCACGCCAACGACATAGAGTCGTTGGCGGGCGTGAGGATTCCGCAATGCTCGTCTATCAGCTCCGGTATGCCGCCGACAGAGGATGCGACGACAGGACGTCCGCAATGCAGAGCCTCGATTACCGCGTTGGGGCTTCCCTCGGCGTGGCTGGGTAAAGTGATGAAGTTCGCCGCTCCCATCCAGCGCGCCACTTCGCAAGGCTTCTTCGCCCCGAGGAAGAGCACTCGATCGCCAATCCCGCTGGCACGGGCTATCTTCTCAAGCAGCTTCCGATCCTTCCCGTCCCCGAGCATAGCGAGGACGGCTTTGGGCCGCGTCCTGACCAGCGTCCGCATCGCCTGAAGCAACTCAAAGACGCCCTTGGAACGCATCAGCCAACCTACAAAAACGACCAACGCGGCGTCTTCAGCGATGCCTAACGCCCGGCGGTCCTGGCGGCGATCCCTCAAGTGAAAGATCTCCGGGTCGCACCCGTTTTTGATGGTCCGAATCGCATCCGGCCTGGCTCCGAGGGAAATGGCTCGAAGCCTGAGATCTTCACTCACCGAGACGATCCGCGAAGCTTGCCGAAGCGTTTCGACGACCCTTCTCTTTGTCACCCAATCGGGAATAGAATTTATGTCCGATCCAAACAACCCAACCAGGCAGGGAATTTGCAACTCGCTCGCCAACCGCAGCCCTGCAAATCCGTGTGGATAAGCCCAGTAAGCGACGACCCCATCCGGTTTGTCCCCGGCCAGCCGCTTCCGCAGCGCCGCGGCGCATGCCGCTCCATTGCACGCTCGTGAAAGGAAGGGGAAGGAGAAATGTTCGATGAAGTGCGTCTTCACGTCGGCTAGAGAGGTGCGCGGCCCGCGTGGAAGATATTCTCTTCGAAAGCGAGCGGGGAGCAGACTTCTGGGGGCGACGCACCACACCGTAACGTCGCAATGCTTCTGGAGCCGGCGGACCGTGTGATACACGTACGTCCCCCGGTGTGGCTCCTCGTTGCTCGGAAACACGGGCGCAATGACTGCCAGTCGCGCAATTTGCACCTAAGGCGCCGCCTTGCCCGCCGCGAGAAGTGCGTCGTATATGGAAAGATACTTCAGGCTGACACCATCCCAAGTACGCTCGCGCGAGACAAATTCATGGCCGTTGGCCGCTATGCGAGCCAGACTTCCATTGCTCCCGGCAAGCGCGATCATGCTTCGCCCCAACGCCGCCTCATCGTCGTTCGAGAAAAGCCACCCGGTGCGGTCATGCTCGATCAGCTCTCGATGGCCGCCCACATCACTGGCGATCACGGCTCGGTTCATGGCCATGGCTTCGAGAGGTTTAAGCGGAGTCACAAGCTCGGTGAGCCGTGTGCTGCGGCGGGGATATACCAAACAATCCAGCGCGCCATAGTATTGTTCGATTTCGCTGTGGGGCACGTACGGACGATAGATGACTTCGTTATTCTTCCATTGCCGCACCCGCTCGCGAATGTCGTTTTCACACTTCCCACCTCCAACAATGAGGAAGCGAGCCGCGGGGAGTTCCTTCAACACCTGAGGGACAACGTCGAGCATTCGATCAACGCCTTCGTAGTGGAACAGCGAGCCGATGAAGCCGAATGACGGACCGTCGGGCCAATCGAACTGGCGGCGCAAGACATTCGATTTCGCCACCAGGCGCACCATTTCGCGGCTGACCGCATTGGGAACGACGGTGACCTTCCGCGGGCTGACGCCGCGCGCCAGTAAATTCTCCCGCAAACCGTCGCAAATGGTGACCACCGCATCGACCTTTCCGACGAGACGGGTCTCCGCGAGGCGAGCGACCGAGTACAGGACTGACGACCGGCGTAACGTGCGCAGTTCCACCGCTGCTTCTTCCCACATGGCGCGCATCTCATAGACACAGGGCAGGCGGCACTCTCGCGCCACCTTGGCGGCGGCGAGGCCAATGTAAACCGGAGAATGCACATGAACGATGTCGGGACGCTCCTTCTCGATCACGGCGCGGATTGCCTTGACTAATCCGAAATACCGCGCGCGCGCTTTCCCGAGAGGACCCCGGCTGGTCAAGCGCGGTGTTCGCCAATGCCGGATAGCTCCTTCCGCTTCGGGCAGGCTCTCCTTGTCCGCGGCAGCCGTCAACGCCACAACATCCACTCCATACAAGCGCAGCCCGTCCAACAATGACTGGCTTCGGACAGCGTAGCCGTCGGGGACCACGGATAGAGAATGATGGAGGACGTGGAGGACTTTCAATTCGTTCCTAAACCGGCTTGTTCAGCTAAGCGTCGCGATCCGTCGACAGTCACTTTTGAGATCGGGCCCGAGCGGAGTGGTGACTGACGAACAGGCCGGAAGCGTCAACGGCCTCAAAGTCCGCTCCACTAACTCTCTTCAATTCTCCCAGCACGCTGTTGCTCCAGCGTTCATCCGGGCTCCCGGAGAGGAACCAAGGCGAACCGATATCAGCGAGCATCATACCGTACTTCTGCAAGGCAATAAGAATGAACTTCGCCTGGGGCGAGAAACCGGCGGTAGAGAAGCTGGATTTCAACCGGAACCGCTGACCCATTGGCGGAAGGTCGGGATCGGTAAGCTGCAAGACCACGTGGCGAGCGGGCCATACCGCTTCCCTCCGCGCTCGGGGAGCTGTAAAGCGAAGAGCGTGACGGATCTCGCCTGCGGCCACCTCGTCGAAGCGCACCAGGCCGGGCAGGATGGGCAGACCCGCGGCATCGGCGGAAGTCCAGCCATCCGGCCGCAGGCAGTTGCAGGTGAGGTCAAAGATTGCGCCGGAGCCCGCTCGCCATGTCCCGTCCGGCAGCGGCTGAGCATTGTAGATTTCCCAGAGCACGCAATTGTCGCGGTCCACGATCAGGACGTGACGGTCTCCCTTTGACTGGGATCCTCCTTCAATAGGCGGGTTGAGTGGAATTGGATAATTGCTCAAGTCGCTGTCATCGCGATACTCGAAGGTGATGCGCACCCGCTTCTGGTTTCCGGGGACGGAAATGAATGGAATCCCGATCGGTGCACCTTCGTAGTTTCCAGAGCCGAAGTCCGCATGAACTGGTTTGTCCTGTCCGATCGACCGGGTGTACGCGTTAGACCGCGGGTCCAGCGGCAGGGTATCGACTCGTGTGTTCCAGATGTTGTCGGACGGAAATACCGGGCAACCTGCGACCCGCGGCGCTCCGCCATCGGCCGCCGTTGCCGGCCGGGTTTGAGCGGCAAGGGAGATCCCCACGATCAACGCGACTGCTAACAACCGATG
>JBEKOZ010000182.1:0-8190 GCA_049521275.1 Bryobacteraceae bacterium
CTCGGTGACGCACTCGGCGACGGTGTGGACGGATTGGCTGGGGCGCAGGCCCGCATCCCACAGCAATTGCAGAAAAATCGACAGGTGCTCCTTCACGGCGGGCATCGGGGTTTCGGAGTCGATCAATATAAGGAGATCGACGTCGGAGTGGGGAAACAGCTCCCGGCGTCCGAATCCGCCCACCGCTACGAGCGTCAGGCCGGAGGGGAAGTACGGTTCGAGAGCGGCGGCGTAGGCCAGCCGTACCAACTCCTCCACGGCGGACGAGCGTGCGGACAGCGTTTCCTCGACTGCTTTATCGCTCAGAATACTTTACCCGGCATCCTAAGAAACCGCTCCCTTTGGTCACGGCTCGGTAAGCGGTTGACGGTACTTCCGAGCCGCGACCACAGGGAGCGGTCAAGCGTGCTCATGCTATCGTCAGATCCTTCCAGAAGAATGTCGTGTCGCAGAAGCCGCCTTCGGGCCACATGGCATGGCGGGGAATCACGCCCAGGCGCTGCCAGCCGAGCTTTTCGTAAAGCCGCTCCGCGGGCGAACCGGTCGCCGTATCCAGGCACAGCAGCGTGCGGCCGCGCGCCTTCGCCGTCTCCTCGACCGCTGCCATCAGGGCCTGGGCGACGCCGCGATTACGGCCGCGCCGGTCGACCAGCAGCTTCTGCACATCGGCGCGATGAGGCTGATTCGGCTTCTGCTCCGGACTGAGCAGCACGGTGCCGGCCGGCTCGCCTTCCAGGAACGCGACGAATAAAATGGCGCCGCCACTCGCGAGTTTTTCGACCACCCCTTGGTAGAATTCCTCCGCGGTCTGGCGCTCGATCGGCAGCATGAAGGAGACCGACGCGCCGCCTTCGACGCAGTCGATCAGAATGCCGGCCAGCGCGGGGATGAGCGCGCGGGCTTCGCTGGGATTAGGCGTTGCGATGCGGAGGGTGCTCATCGCTCAATACCCGGTCTTAGCCGCCTTCAATCCGCGTTCATCTGCGTTCATCTGCGGCCATTCATGCGTTCTACAAGGCCGATTCGCCGCGATCGTCGTTGCGGATGCGGATGGCCTCCGCCACGTCGAAGACGAAAATTTTCCCGTCGCCGATCTTTCCGGTGTGCGCGGACGCGACCAGCGTCTTGACCACTTCTTCGTAGCGCGCGTCGGGGATCACCATTTCCAGTTTGATCTTCGGCAGCAGGTCGACCTGGTATTCCTGGCCGCGATAAATCTCTTTGTGCCCCTTCTGGCGGCCATGGCCGCGCACTTCGGTAATGGTCATGCCGTCGATGCCGATCGCCTTCAGGGCTTCTTTCACTTCTTCGAGCTTGTGCGGTTGGATAATCGCTTCGATTTTTTTCATGTCGTACCTATTATCGTTCTGCCCACAGGCTGAAGCCTGTGCCACCGTGGCACAGACTTTAGTCTGTGTTACGCCTCGAAATTATATCCTTCCTCGCCGTGCATGCTCAGGTCGAGCCCTTCGATTTCCTGATCCTCCGACACGCGCACGCCGACCACCGCGTCGCAAATTTTTAAGATCAGGTAGGTTCCCACCACCGCGAGCCCGGCCGCGATGGCGCAGCCGGCTGCCTGGTTGAGCACCTGTCCCGCGTTTCCATCCACCCAGCCGAGGCCTTTGCCCGACATCAGGTCGTTAATTTCCTTGGTCGCGAACACGCCGGTCAGCAGCGCTCCCAGCGTTCCGCCCGCGCCGTGCACGCCGAAGGCGTCGAGCGAATCGTCGTATCCGAATTTCTTCTTCACCGCCGTCGCCATCAGGAAACAGACCACGCCGGCCGCCGCGCCGATGAACAGCGCGGGCATCGGCTTGACGAATCCCGACGCGGGCGTGATCGCGACCAGACCAGCCACCGATCCGGAAATCGCGCCCAGCACGCTGGGCTTGCCGGTATGCACCCATTCCGCCACCATCCAGGAAAGCGCGGCGGCCGCGGCGGCGAAGTGCGTCGCGACAAAGGCGCTGGTCGCCAGCGACGATGCCGCCAGCGCGGACCCTGCGTTGAATCCGAACCAGCCCACCCACAGCAGGCACGCGCCGACCGTCGAGAGCACCATGCTGTGCGGCCGCATCGGCTCATTCGGATATCCTTTGCGTTTGCCCAGGTACAACGCGCATACCAGCGCCGAAACGCCGGAAGTGATGTGCACCACGGTGCCGCCCGCGAAATCGAAGCAGGGAATTTTTCCGCCCAGCGACGCGTTCAGCAATCCGCCTTTGCCCCACACCATGTGCGCCATCGGGAAGTAGACGAAAAACATCCACAGCGTCATGAACAGCAGCAGAGCTGAGAATTTCATGCGCTCGGCGAAGGCTCCGGAGATCAGCGCCGGGGTGATGATGGCGAACATCAACTGGTAAATCATGAACGTCTGCTGCGGAATGGTCCCGGCGTAATCGGCATTGGGGGCCGCGCCGACGTTGTGCAGAAACGCGTAGTTGAGGCCGCCCAGGAACGGCGTCGGCCCCTCGCCGAACGCGAAGCTGTAGCCGATAATCGCCCAGATCACGGTGACCAGAGCCATCAGCACGAAGCTCTGCATCATGGTGGCGATCACGTTCTTGCGCCGGACGAGCCCTCCGTAAAATAAAGCGAGCCCGGGGCCGGTCATCATCAGCACCAGCGCCGCGCTGACCAGCATCCAGGCGTTATCGCCGGCGCTTTGCGCGGATTTGGCCGCCTTATCCAGGTCGGACAGTCTTTTTTCGATATCGGCCGGCTGCGCGGAGGCAAGCGCGGTCAGGAGGAAAAACGGAATCGCGAGATAGCGTGGCATTTACGCTCCCAAAAAGATTAAACAAACCAGTATAGGTGAGTTCGGGAGGCTGGCCAGTCAATCCTTTTAATGGATGCGATTCAAGTTTTCTATGAGGACATGGCCTCGGGACAGCCTTGGAGCGCGGCGATCGTACTCCCGAGCATGGCGTGCGCCAGTTGAATACCGAGCGTACATCTGGCGCCGCGCCGGATTGAATGCTTCACCGTGGCAGCACCCGCTAGCTTGATTCGTTCCGCGGCCAGCTGGATGGAAGCGCCGGCCGGAACGATGGCTTGCGGCACTTCGATGCGCAGGCCGTCGGCGGAAATGTCGATGCACTTGGCCATCGCGAACCGAGGCTCGCCGCGCTCCTCCCACGAAACCCGAATGGGGCCCGCGTAGGAGATACGGTGGTGGCGGCGGATATCGTTCTCGGTGGAGAATACCATCTCTTCAGTAGGATGCTCCAGTAAAAATAGGGCCGCAATAGGTAAATGGTCCTAAGGCCCGCGTCTGGAGCGGTACGATGTCTAGTGATGACTTACCAGGACCCTCTCGACGACGATCGGCGGTACCGGCTGGAGGACGACGACGGCGGCTTTTTTGACGGTGGCGGGGATGACGGTGGAGATGACGGCGGCGACGACGATTCCGGCGATGACCAACAAGATGATGATCAGGACGGGGACGATCAAGACGGGGATGATCAGGGCGATGACGCCGACGGAGATGGTGACGGTGATGGCGGCGACGACGGAGACGGAGGCGACAACGATAACGACAACGACGGCGACGACAACAACGACGAATACTACGACGAGGTCAACGACTCCTTCTCCGACCCCGACGATCTAGTCGAGCTCGACGACGACACCGCGCCTTCGGCCGAGGATTTCCCCAACGCCACCGAAGAGGATTTCAAGGAAGATGACGGGAGCTGGACCGAATCCGACTACGACGATTCGGCCAAGAATCTGTTCGGTAATCACGAATATTTCGGCGACACGCAGGCCACGCAACTGGCCGCGCAGGGCTATCAGGAATTCAACGATCCGGGTTTCATGCGGGGTCTGGATCAGGTGGTGCCGGGCGCGGGGCAGACCGTGAATCTTTACCAGCAGGACGGGCGCCTGCACGCGTTCGGGTTCATCGAAGCGGCGGCGCTTTCTCTGCTGATGGCGCGTTATACCGGGATCGATTTCAGCCACATGGACGTGAGCGTGCCGCAGCGCGGGGATGCCGTGCCGCCGCAGCCCCTGCCGCCCGCGCTGGCCGCGATCGAGCCGAAAGACGCAGTCGATCTGCGAAAATTCGCGACGCCCGTGGGAGACCAGGGACAGACCTCGCGGTGTTCGGCGTTCGCCTGGACCCATGCCACGGAGCTGGTGACCAACCTGAAGACGGGCAGCGCGCCTCGCCTCTCGCCCAGCTTCACCATGCTCGAATTTCAGCGCATGCAGGGAGACGCGAAGGATTATCAATACGCGTACTCGGGCGGCGATGGTACCACGGGCGGCCCGGATCCAGGGCGTTTGCTTACGGAGCAGGGCACCTGCCGGCAGGAATTGTGGCCGGATTCGAGCGAAGTGCCGGTGACTTCGGAACGCGTGCTCACCGCGGACGCGGCGAAGCATGTGCTGCCGGCGACGCCTCTGCCGATCGCGCTCGAAGATGCGCGCAAGGTGCTGAGCGCGGGGTGTCCGGTGCACATTTCGATCAACACCGGGGAAGGCTTCTCCGACATCGGCCGCGACGGCATGTTCAGCGCGGCCGAGGCGCCCAGCGGCCAGCACGGCCGCCATGCCATGCTGATGGTCGGGTACACTGGCAATTTCTATATCGTGAAAAATTCCTGGGGCACCGATTGGGGTGACAATGGATACTGCTACATTCCGAAAAAGGTTCTGGAGGCCTCCGATCCGGAACTGATCGCGGTATTAGTCAAGAAGGATGAGGAACAAAAATGATGACCCGTCGAACCTTGCTGGCCATGGCGCCGGCTGTGATTACTTTGTCGAAAGCCGATTCTAAGAATCCGATCGTCGGCTCCGGCGAATTTCAATACGAAATGATTTCCGATTGGGGCGAGCTTCCCGCCGGCCTCCAGTACGGCAACACGCACGGCGTGTGCGAGGATTCCCAGGGGCACATCTACGTCCATCACACGGTGAATAAGACCAGCGAGAAGCACGACACCATGGTGATCTTCGACGACAAGGGAAAATTCGTCAAGAGCTGGGGCGCCGAGTTCGAAGGCGGCGCGCACGGCCTGCACATACATAAGGAAGGCCGCGACGAGTTTCTGTATTTGTGCGATACCAAGCGCGGGATCATGGTGAAGACTACGCTCGCGGGCGAAGAAGTGTTCACGTTGCGCTATCCGAAGGAATCCAAAGAGTACGCCGCCGCGCCCATTAAATACAGTCCGACCAATTTAGCCATCTCGCCCAACGGAGACATTTATATCGGTGACGGTTATGGGTCGAGTTATATCAATCAATATAACAATAAAGGCGAATATATTCGCACCTTCGGCGGAAAAGGGAAGGAAGCGGGACAACTTGATTGTCCGCACGGGATTACCGTCGATCTGCGAGGTAAGGAACCGCTTTTGTTGGTGGCGGATCGAGGCAACGCGCGGCTGCAGTATTTCACGCTCGACGGAAAGCACGTTAGTTTTGTTGGCGGTACGAATCTCCCATGCCATTTCAGCGAGCGCAAAGGCGTTTTCGTGATCCCCGATTTGGGGGCGCGCGTAACCTTAATAGACAAAGATAACAAGGTGATAGAGCACCTGGGCGACGATTCGGCGAGCGATTGGCACAAAACGAGGACCATGGCTCGGGACGCGTTCAAGCCAGGGAAATTCGTGGCTCCGCACGGGGCTTCGTTCGATCACGCGGGGAACATTTTCGTGGTGGAGTGGGTGGAAATCGGGCGCGTCACGAAACTGCGGAAAGTCTAGTGTTTATAATGACGTGCGAGGACGAAGATCGCAGAATAAACGTCCAGCGCGGCGAATAGACCGATCAGGAATCCCATCGCCAGCAAGACTCGCTTGCGGCCCGCTAAGATCAACATTCCAGTAGCCAATAGCAGCGCTTCGGCGACGATCAGCGCGTAGAAATACCAGCCGGGGGTGAAGGAGATGCCCTTCTCAAGATAAATGGTCACGGTCTGATACGAAATTCCGGCGATAAACAACGCTTCGACCGACAATAACAGCCATAATTTGACCTTAAATCGTCCGATTGGACGCTTTAGGAGGGCATAAATGACCATAATCAGCACGATCGCGTAGATCACTTCGAAGACGCGGTACATCCAGCTTTTGACGGTGAAGAAGCTCCAGGCGCCGCTCCAGATGTGGGTCCACAGCGCGGTGTCGATGGCCGAGAGCCAATGGACTTTTTGGAAGGCCGCGAGCTTCGTCGACCAGCTCAGATGCCTGGCCGCGACGTCCATAATCTCGCCGGTCAGTGTGCCGGTGGAACGGAAATTTCGCCAGTACCACCAGCCGGAGATTCCGATCGCGAAGGCCAGCGAATAGAAGCGGCGACGCAGAATCAGGATGGGGATGAACGCCAGAAAATAAGCTTTCGTCAGGAGTCCGAGGCCGAGGGCGAGGCCCAACGCCGGAGCCCGCGTCCGCAGCAGCAGCCAGATGATCCACGAGGCGAGGGCGATGGCCAGACTCTCGTTGCCGATTCTGACGACGTCGATCATCAGTTCCGGCATGACGGCGATCAGGGCGCAGACGCTCAGCGCGATGCGGCGGCTATAGAACAGTTCGAATGCGGCGAGATACGCGAAAGGGATGGCCAGCGACGCGATCAGGATGCTGAACATTCGTAAGCGGCGGATACGGGTCGAGATCGGCGCGCCGATCCAGATCCGGTTCGGCACGGAAAGGACCCAATAATAGAGCGGCGGCTGCTGGGCCTCGAACAGCTTCAAGGGTTCGGCCGCTTCGTGCTTGATGAATGCCGATTCCACCGACTGGTGGATTTCTTCACTTACGCCATCGGAGGTTCGCGGTAGAGAGCCGTGGTGAAGCCGCAGATGCTCGACGAAGGCGTAGTGTCCCCATTCGTCGTAACCCTCCCATAATGGAATGAGTTGGCAGTAAAATGCACCGCGAAGGAGGAAGGCCAGCCAGATGATTCCTAAGGCCCAGCGGCATCGCGGCATAGTGGATGATAGCACCCGGGAAATTCCTGCTCAAACTTTGGCCGATTTTGGCCGATGCGTAAATCAAGTGAGCAGTTCCACGATTACTCCCATCACGATGAACCTGACGGGGCAGTATGCCACCGACTTTCAGGCGATCCTCAATAAAGCAGTGCAGACGGCCGAAGTTCCCCTGACGCAACTTCAAGAGCAGGATACGAATGTTCTGGCGGAGAAAACGGCGCTGGGTTCGCTCGCGAGCACGGTGGCGGCGGTTACCAGCAGCCTGACCGCTCTCGGATCGGACGGCTCGACCGGAGCGCTGAGCGCCAGCAGCTCCAACGACTCGGCGGTGACCGCGACCGATTCGGGCGCCACGGCGCCTGCAAGCTATACGATCAACTCCGTAACGTCGGTGGCGAGCGCGGCTTCTGAGACATCGCTGGCCGGATACACGGACGCCGCCTCCACGCCCATCACCACGGGAGCGGCAAACCCCGGCGCGATGGAGCTGGTGGTCGGCTCCCAGGATTACAATTTCACGCTCTCGAGCAACAACCTGACGGGTCTGATGAATCAGATCAACGGGCTGAATGCGGGCGTGACGGCCTCCATTCTGACCACTTCAGGCGGAAACTATCTTTCGCTACAGGCGAATTCGACCGGAGCCACCGCGCTCCAGTTGAACGACGAATCCTCCGCCACGCCGAAGAACATCATTACGGCCACCAACCAGGGCGTCAACGCCGTATTTCAGTTGAACGGAATCGATATCAGCCAGGCCAGCAATACGGTGAACAACGTAATTTCCGGTCTGACCTTCAATATTGTCGGGCCCACCGCTACGCCGGTCACGCTGACGCTGGCGGCCGATCCCAACCAATTGTCGAACGACTTAGGGACCTTCGTCACCAACTACAACGCGCTGGTGACGGCGGTTCAGGCGCAGACCGGCGGCAGCGGCGGAGCGCTCGACGGCGACACCACGATCATTCAACTGCAACAGGCGATGCAGCATCTGACCGCGTATTTTTCGAGCACCACGGGAAGCGTCCAAAGCCTCTCCGACCTGGGCGTCACGTTCAACGGGACCGACGGAACGGCTACCTTTGACCCGACGGTGGTGGGCGGCATGAGTGCCTCGCAACTGACCGACGCGCTGAACTACATCGGATCCACCACCACCGGTCTGGGTGCGTTTTCGGGTAACTTCGCTCAGTTCAGCGATCCGGTTACCGGGCTGATCCAGACCG
>JBEKOZ010000183.1:0-8186 GCA_049521275.1 Bryobacteraceae bacterium
GCTCGCATCTAGCCCTCTCCGTCGCGCGGCTGGAAGCGCTGGTTCATGCCTCTAATCCAGGGGAGCCACTCCAGAAAATCGGCCTCTCGGCCACCGTCAGCCCTATTGAACAGGTCGCCCAATTTCTCGGCCGCGATCCGAAAATCATCCAGATCGGCCATCGCCGCGCCATGGACCTAGCCGTCGAAGTGCCGCGCGACGAACTCAGCTCCGTCGCCAGCAATGAGATGTGGAAGGACATCTACGACCGCCTGGCCAACCTCGCGCTCGAACATCGCACCACGCTGGTCTTCGTCAACACCCGCCGCCTGTCCGAAAAAGTCGCTCATCATCTGGCCGAGCGCCTCGGCGAAACCGCCGTCCTGCCGCATCACGGGAGCCTTTCGCGCGCTCTTCGCCTCGAAGCCGAACAACGTCTCAAGCGTGGCGAGCTGCGCGCCGTCGTCGCCACCGCTTCTCTCGAACTGGGCATCGATATCGGCACCGTCGACCTCGTCTGCCAGATCGGGTCTCCTCGATCCATCGCCGCCGCGCTCCAGCGCGTGGGCCGAGCCGGTCACTGGGTGGGCGCGCTTCCCAAAGGCCGCCTGTTCTGCACCACGCGCGACGAATTGATCGAATGCGCCGCGCTGGTCCGCGCCATTCGCGCCGGATTCCTCGACAAAATCGAGATCCCGCGCGCGCCGCTCGATATCCTCGCGCAGCAGCTGGTCGCCACCACCGCCACCGGCGAATGGAAGGAAGACGAGCTGTTCGACCTCGTGCGCTCCGCCTATCCTTATCGCGATCTTACCCGCAAGAGCTTCGATTCCGTCGTCGAAGTTTTGTCCGAAGGCATCGCCACCATGCGCGGCCGCCGCGGCGCGATGCTGCATCGCGATCAGGTCAACGGCGTGATCAAAGGCCGCCGCGGAGCCCGTCTCATCGCCATTACCAACGGCGGCGCGATCCCCGAAACCACCCAATATCAAGTAGTCGCCGAGCCGGAAAACACCGTCGTCGGCACCCTCGATGAGGATTTCGCCATCGAGAGCATGGCCGGCGATGTTTTCCTGCTGGGCACCAATTCCTGGCGCATCAAACGCATCGAAAATGGCCGCGTCCGCGTCGAAGATGCGCACGGCATGCCGCCCTCGATCCCTTTCTGGAACGGCGAAGCCCCCGGCCGCACCATCGAACTTTCCCGCGAAGTAGCGCGCCTCCGCGAAGACATCTTCATCGCTGGCGAAACCGCCTGCGCCACCAAAACAGATCATCAATCTGCAGGCAGGGTGGGGCAGGCGGTTTCGCCTGCCATGCGGACAGATGCCATCGCCTTCCTCGAACGCGAATGTTCCCTCGACCGCCGCGGCGCCGAACAAGCCTCTGAATACGTCCACGCCGGTCAGCGCGCCCTCGGCGTGATCCCCAGCCAGGACGTCATCGTCGCCGAACGATTCTTCGACGAAGGCGGCGGCATGCAGCTCATCATTCACTCGCCCTTCGGCACGCGCATCAACCGGGCCTGGGGCCTGGCCCTGCGCAAGCGTTTCTGCCGGACCTTCAACTTCGAACTCCAGGCCGCGGCCACCGACAATGGCCTCGTCCTCTCGCTCAGCGATCAACACTCCTTCCCTCTTGAGCTGGTTTTCGATTTTCTGAAAACTCCCACAGTGGAGCATGTGCTCACGCAAGCCATGCTCGATTCGCCCATGTTCGGCGCGCGCTGGAAATGGAACGCGCAGCGTGCTCTCGCCGTGCTGCGCTTCGCCGGCGGCGCCAAGGTCCCGCCGCCTCTGCAACGCATGCGCGCCGACGATCTGCTCGCTGCCTGCTTCCCCGATCAGGTCGCGTGCGCCGAAAATCTGACCGGAGAAATTCGCATCCCGGACCATCCCCTTGTCAACGAAACCATCGCCAATTGCCTTGAAGAGGCGATGGACCTCAAGGGCCTCATCAACATTCTCGACCGCATCGCTGCCGGCACCCTGCGCACCGTCGCCGTCGATACGCCGGAGCCTTCGCCCTTCTGCCACGAAATTCTCAACGCCAATCCCTACGCCTATCTCGACGATGCGCCTCTCGAAGAGCGCCGCACGCGAGCCGTCGTCATTCGCCGCACGCTCAACTCCGATGCCGCCGGAGGAATCGGCGCCCTCGATCCCGCAGCCATCCAGCAGGTGGCCGACGAATCCTGGCCTGTCGTGCGCGATCCCGACGAACTGCACGACGCGCTGCTTACGCTGATCCTTCTTCCGCCAGTCGATCAATGGCAGTATTTTTTCGATCAGCTCAAGGCCAGGGGCCGGGCGAATGTAGTCAACGGCCACTGGGTCGCGACCGAGCGTCTCGACCGCACCTCGGACTTCGTCTCCATCCTCCGCGGCTGGATGGATTCGATCGGTCCCACCACCGCGGCCGCGCTGGCCGAGCGCCTCAGCCTGCCGCTCGTCGAAGTCGAGATCGCCCTCGCGCACCTCGAAGCCGAAGGCCAGATCCTGCGCGGGAGCTGGTGCTCATCCGCGGCCGAGTTCTGCCATCGCCGCATCGTCGCGCGCATTCATCGCCTGACTCTCGGCCGCCTGCGCAAGGAAATCGAGCCCGTCACAGCCGCCGATTTCATGCGCTTCCTTTGCCGCTGGCAGCACATGGCGCGCGGCACGCAGCTGCACGGCGTCGACGGCCTGTTTCACATCCTCAAGCAACTCGAAGGCTACGAAATCCCCGCCGCAGCCTGGGAATCCGTCGTGCTCCCGAGGCGCATTGTCGATTACGATCCCGAACTGCTCGACCGTCTGTGCCTCTCGGGCGAAATCGCCTGGGGCCGTCTCTCGCCTCATCGCGCCTTCGATCCCGATTCGCCCACCCGCCGCGTACGCCCCACCCGCATCGCGCCCATCGCGATTTTCCGCCGCGAGGATTTCCCGTTCCTGGCCGCGCCGCGCACCGAAACGCCGCTCTCGCATCAGGCCCGCGATGTCTTCGAGGGGCTCCAAAAGCGTGGCGCATGCTTCTTCGTCGAGCTCGTAAAATCGAGCGGCCGCCTGGCCAGCGAAGTCGAGGACGCCCTTTGGGAACTGGTGGCCGCCGGGCTGGTCACCGCCGATGGCTTCGATAATCTGCGCGCTTTGCTGGATCCCAAGCGCCGCGCCGGAGGCAGCAATCGGCCCCGCCATTCGGCCGGACGCTGGGCGTTGCTCGATCGTTCCGAAACCGAATCGGTCGACGTCGAATTCTTCGCCAAACTGCTTCTCGACCGCTGGGGCGTAGTCTTCCGCGATCTCCTTGCGCGCGAGCCGCTCGCCCCCGCCTGGCGCGATCTGCTCGTCACTTACCGCAGGATGGAAGCCCGCGGCGAAATCCGCGGCGGCCGCTTCATCTCCGGATTCGTCGGCGAACAATTCGCCAGACCCGAAGCAGTCGATCTATTAAGATCAGTCCGCCGGTCCACCTACATGGGTGAAGAAGTAGACGTAGCGCTAGCCGACCCATTGAACCTGACCGGCATCGTAATCCCCGGCCCGCGCTCGAGCGCCCTGACGCAAGGCTCCATCATCATCGGCTCGAGCGCAACCGCCGAGCTCGCCGTCTGATCTGGATCGTTCCGGCCTCTCTTCAGCCCCGTTTGTATTTGTGGCGCGCGCCCCCAGGCGTGCCGCGTCGCCACTCGTGGCGAGGTCCGGTCCGTCGAAGAGCGGTTCCGACACCGCTCTCGACCCACCGAACCGCCATGCGACACAGGCTGCATAAAAAGCCGCCCCCATCGCATTTGTCCGCATGCTTACGCATGGCGGTTCAGTGGCGGCGCTGAGCATTAACGGCGCACACAACACTGAACCGCCATGCGTCAGCATGCGGACAAACTACCGCTCAATCGGAGTCGCCGGAACCGGCCCACCCGGTTTCACCGCAATCACCACATCCGTCGACTTCCCGCGATAAACCACCACCAGCTTCTCTTTCTCCAAAAACTCCCGCTCGAACAATCCATTCATCACATAAATCGACTTGCCCGTGGGAGGCTCGGGCACCGGCGCCGTAAACTCGGGGAAAGTCTCCCCCTTCGATACTTCCCGGTAGTAATTCAGCGCAGCGACGTAATACCAGCTCATCCCGACGTCGGTGACGCCGTAGGTGTGGTTCAACCGCGCCAGCACCGGATAAACGTCCTTCACATCCGCGTCCCACTGCCATTCCTTGAAATAGGTCAGCCGCAAGCACAGCAGATAATAGCCGGCAAGGCAAATAAACACCGCGGCGATCGCGCGATGCAGCCATCGGGAAACCTCGGTTCGACTGGGCGCCGCCGCGATCATGCCGGCAACAGCGGTCAGCAGAGGCACCAGGTACAGTTGCTTCCTTCCCAGCGGCAGCGGCAGATCGCTGATGCGAAATACCAGCCAGTGCATCAACACTGATAACGCCGCAACGCCGGCAAAAACCGCAGCGAGCTTTCGCCAGAAGCCTTCCAGTCTAGTGGCCGCCAGTTGGACCACGCATAGAATCGCCAGCACAGGCAGCAGCCACGGACGCAGAAAGTCCACCGCTTGATACCATCCGGATGCGGCGAATCGCGGGTCCAGTTGATAGAGAGATTCCTCCGCCAGGTTCTGAAACATCGCGATCAGCGAATGTGCTCCCGGCCCCAGGCTGTCGTTTTTGTTCCAGTGCGCCAGCGGATAACCGCACAGCAGCAGCGCGATGAACAGCCCAGGCAGCGCGCAGAACGCCGCGATCCGCGGGATGGTTTCCGCTTCACGGCGTCGTATCGCCCACGTCAGAATTGCCACAAACGCCGCCAGATCGACAAAGGCGAAGGAAAAACTCGCTGAAAAAGACAGCCCCAGCGCCACCGACGCCAGGATGCAGGAGGTGCGCAGCGACCTGGGCTGCCACAAGGGAATCACCATCGCCGCCAGCAGAAACGCGTCCGCCAGACCGTAGCCGCGCGCGGCCACCATGAAATCGAAAACCAGTGGATTGTAGGTCAAGCAAATAAACAAAGGGAGTCGGAGATAGAACTGATCCGTAATGCGCCGGCACAGGAAATAACAAAAGGTTACATAAAGAACCGTGCTCATCAGAGTCGGCAGGCGCACCACGACACTGGAGCTGCCGAACAGCTCCGTCGCGATCCACATCAACAGCGTATTCAGCACATGATTGTTGGAGGAGGCGATCCACACCGATTTCAGAGGACCGTTCATGAACAGCAGGTAGGTGACCGATTCGTCGATCGTCAGGGATTGCACCGCCGCGCGCAGAATCGCCCAGAAAATAGCGAACGCCGCGGCCAGCAGCAGAGTGACTTCTTCGACCACCCGTCGATTCACAATTTTGATTCCGCTACAATCGTCACTTGCGCCACTTCTTCCGCCGCACCGTTCCTCCGCTGACCCGAATCCTGCTGGTCGAGAGCGGCTCGCGCCATCTGTTCGACACGTTGATTCCCAAACTTTATCAGATCTACGGCGAGACGGTCGAGATCGATCTGGTCACCTGCTTCGCTGGCGCGCCCCGGGGTTTTCGCGGAAAAATCTCGCGCGTGACCGATTACCCCGATCCATCGAGCCGCGCCCAATTGCTCGCCGGGCTGAAGTCGCGCCACTACGCCGCCGTCGGCATCATCTGCGCGGCCGAGCCCATCATGACCAAGTGGAAGTGGTGGCTCGCCGCGAAAATTCCGGCGAAGCTTTTCATCGTCAACGAAAATTGTGACTTCTTCTGGGTCGATTGGAGCCAATGGCGCGTCATCCTGCACTTCATGTTGTTCCGCGCGGGCCTGACCGGCGCCGCCGCCGTCCCCGCCATCGCCCGCCTGCTCTTCTTCCCCGTCACGCTCACTTATCTGCTGCTCTACGCAGGCGCGGCGCATCTACGAAAGAGAATAAATGAAAGCCATCTACATTGAACAACCCGGAGGCCCCGAGGCTCTCCACTACGGCGACATGCCCAAACCGGAACTAGCGCCCGGCCACGCCCTGGTGAAGGTCGCGGCGTCAGGCGTCAACTTTATCGACACCTATCACCGCAGCGGATTCTACAAGATACCGCTTCCCGCCGTGCTCGGTTCGGAAGGCGCGGGCACCGTCGAAGCCGGCACGCAGTTCAAAAAAGGAACCCGAGTCGCCTGGGCCATGGCGCGTGGCTCTTATGCGGAGTATGCGCTGGTGCCGGAATCCTACCTGGTCGAACTGCCGGACGGGGTCGATTTTCGGGACGGGGCTGCGGCGATGCTGCAAGGCATGACGGCTCATTATCTTACGCATTCCACCTACGCCTTGAAAAAGGGCGATACGGCGCTGATTCACGCCGCGGCGGGAGGCACGGGATTGCTGCTGGTGCAGATGGCGAAGCTGGCCGGCGCGAGAGTGATCGGCACCACCAGCACGGAAGCGAAAGCGCAACTCGCGCGGCAGGCCGGAGCCGACGAAATCATCCTTTATTCGACGCAGGATTTTGTGGCGGAAACCCGGCGGTTGACCGATGGCAAGGGAGTCGACGTGGTGTACGATTCGGTTGGTAACACCACTCTAATGAAGAGCTTAGATTGCTTGCGCCCGCGCGGGATGGCGGTTTCGTTTGGCCAGTCGAGCGGCGCGGTCCCGCCGCTTGAGCCGCTGCTGCTGGGGCAAAAAGGGTCGCTGTTCTTAACCCGGCCGGTATTGACGCACTACATTGCAGACCGCCAGGAGCTGGAGTGGCGCGCCAGCGATATTTTTCGCTGGATCGCTGAAAAGAAACTGGTTCTGCGCGTGGAACGCGAATATCCCCTGGCTGACGCGGCCGAGGCGCATCGCGACTTGGAGGCCCGGCGGACTACCGGTAAGCTAATCCTCCTTATTTGAGAAAATTACAGCTTTTCGAGCATCACAATGGCCTGCGCTTCGGCCGATTTGCCTTCCCCAACCGGTCCGACGCGCTCGGCGGTTTTGAATTTGACCGACACTTGGCCGAGGTCGATGCCGAGGGTTTTGGCCAGCGTTTCGCGGATCTCCAGCCGAAAATCTTTTAGCTTGGGGCGCTCCAAGATTACGGTCGCATCGACGTTCACGATCTCGAAGCCATGGCCGCGAACGGTCCACGCGGCGAAGGCAAGAAATTCTTTGCTGTCTCCGCCTTTCCATTGCGGATCGGTATCGGGGAAATGCATGCCGATGTCGCCGAGCGCGGCTGCTCCGAGCAGAGCATCGGTGATGGCGTGAGAAAGAATGTCGGCGTCGGAGTGGCCCTCCAGGCCGAACTCTGAGGGGATCGTCACGCCGCCGAGAATCAAAGGACGGCCCGCCGCCAGACGGTGCACGTCCCAGCCCTGGCCGATTCTCACGCCGTCTTTCCCGCCGTTTCTTCATCCAGAAACAGGCGAGCCAGCTCCATATCGGTGGGCTTGGTGATCTTGATGTTGCGGTCGCTGCCCTGCACCACGCTGACTTCGACTTGCTCCAGGCGTTCCACCAGGCTCGATTCGTCGGTGCCGGTGAAACTGTCCGCACGCGCCAGCTCGAAGGCCTTTTTCAAAAGATCGAAGCGGAACACTTGGGGAGTCTGCGCCAACACCAAATGCTCCCGGGGGAGGGTGGCGCGGATTTTGTTCTTATGAATGCGCTTCACGGTGTCGACGGGAACGATGCCGACGATGGCAGCGCCCGCAATGGCGGCCTCGGCAATGACCTGCTCCACCAGCGAGGGCTCGATAAAAGGACGCACGGCGTCATGTACGGCAACCAGGTCGGTTTCGGCAGGGAGCGTGGCCAGCGCGTTCTCCACCGACTGCTGACGGCTGTCGCCGCCTTCAACAAAACGCACGGTCTTCACGGGACGTTCCTCGAGGACCAGACCACGGGCCCAATCCAGATCCTCGGCGCGGAGAGCGACGACAATTTCGGAGACGGAGTGGCATTGCAGGAATTTGCGGATGGTGTGAATGAGGATCGGCGCGCCATCGAGCAGCATGAATTGCTTGCGGCTGATGCCGGATTTTTCCCGGCCCATGCGCGTGCCCAGGCCAGCCGCGGGGAGGATGACGGAAACTTTCATAGAGGAAGTTTGATTTTAGCGTAGTGCGCGAAGGACTGGGCGGCGGCGTTCTCGAAAACGTAGCGGCTGAAACCGCTCCCTTTGGTCACGGCTCGGAAGACGGCTGCGGAATTGGATGGCCCTCAGACGGTGCCGCTGGCGGCGGGTGCGGCGTGCTCGCGGGCGGGGGA
>JBEKOZ010000184.1:0-8178 GCA_049521275.1 Bryobacteraceae bacterium
GCCGCGACCGCAGGAAGCGGTTTCCGCGTCGGCACCGCCGTTCTTCAAGTCACCAGAGTCGGCCCATCCAACCCGAATCTCTTCTTAATCTCCAATAAATCATGCGCCACTTGCGACAAAGGGCTCAGCGCCATCCCCAGGTCATCATCAATCAAGTCCTTTTGAAATCTCTCCAGATAGAGTCTCAGCGTAGCTCCCTCCGTCCCTGTGCCTGACAACCGGCAGATTATCCTCGACCCTTCACTAAACACCAATCGAATCCCGCTGTTTACCGTGTCACTCTGATCCACCGGATCGTGATAGCGATAATCGTCGGCCAAAGCCAGATGCATTCCTGAAAGCGCCTGGCCCCCCAGCGAGGGAAGTTTAGCGCGCAGATCGTCGATCATTTGAGCCGCGGCCCCCGTGTCCAGCCGCTCATAGTCGTGCCTCTGAAAATAGCTGCGCCCGAACTTCTTCCAATGTTCGTGCGCGACCTCTGAAACCCCCTTCTTCGTGTGCGCCAGGATCGACAGCCAGCACAGCGCCGCCCACAACCCGTCTTTTTCCCGTATGTGATTGGACCCCGTGCCGAAACTCTCCTCCCCGCACAAAGTGCACAGGCCCGCATCGAGAAGGTTGCCGAAATACTTCCACCCCGTCGGCGTTTCGTAGCACTTCACGCCGGCCGCCTCCGCCACCCGGTCGACCGCCGTGCTGGTCGGCAAGGATCGAGCCACGCCCGCCAGGCCGCGCTTATATCCGGGGACGCAATCGGGCACGTGCTGCGCGATCATCGCCAGCGAATCGCCGGGAGTCACGAAAAAATTTCGCCCCAGGATCATGTTCCGATCGCCATCGGCATCGCAGGCCGCGCCGAAATCGGGTCCATCGGGAGTATTCAACCGGGCCACGAAATCCGCCGCATAAACCAGGTTCGGATCCGGATGCCCTCCGCCGAAATCTTCCAGGGGATTTCCGCGCATCACGATGGAGGAATCCTCCCCGCCCAGGCATCGCTCGAAAATGTGGTGGGCATACGGCCCCGTCGACCCGTGCATGGCGTCAAAAACCATCCGGAACCCGCTCTTCATATAACCGCTCAGCCGGTCGAAGTCGAACAAGGACTGCATCAGCGTGGTGTAGTCCTCCAGCGGATCGAAAATCGCGATCTTCGACTCGCCCATCGTCACCATGCCTTCGTGATCCAGGTCGAGATCCGGATGATCGATGCTCAGATAGCGGTCGATCTTCAGCGTTCTTTGATAGATTTTTTCGGTGATCGTCTCCGGCGCCGGACCGCCATTGTGCGTGTTGTACTTGATCCCGAAATCACCATCCTCGCCGCCCGGATTGTGGCTGGCCGACAGAATCAACCCGCCCAGCGCGGAGCGCTTGCGGATCACCGCCGACATCGCCGGCGTGGACAGGATGCCTCCGCAAGCCACCATGATCGTGCCGAAGCCGTTCGCCGCCGCGATGCGCAAAATGGTTTGAATCGCCGGGCGGTTGTAATAGCGCCCGTCGCCGCCCACCACCAGCGTCTTATCGCTCAGGTCCTTGGCGAGGTCCTCGCGCAACACGTCGAAAATCGACTGCACGAAATTCTCGACATAGCGCGGTTGTTCAAACTGCCGCGTCTTTTTCCGCAGCCCCGACGTGCCGGGCCGTTGATCCTGAAAGGGAGTGGTGGCGATTTCGTTCATATTGGTCTTCTAAGTGCTCCTTGGAAACAACGAGGAGAATGATCCATGAAGGTTCTGGGAGTGATTCTGATTGTACTCGGCATTCTGGGTATCGCGTGGGGCGGGTTCACCTACACTACGCAGAAGAAAGTGTTTTCCGTCGGCCCCATCGAGGCTACCCGCGAAAAAACGCACGACGTTCCGATACCGCCCATCGCCGGCGCGGTTTCTTTGGTTGCAGGCGTGGCTGTCCTCGCCAGCGGCAAACGGACGTAAACCGGTTATCATCGGTAAATGTTTTTCCGCTGGTTCTTGCTTGCAATAGTGCTGCCAATCGGCGCGCAGCCGGTTTTCACCGACGCCTTCCCGCCGGAGGAATACGCCGCGCGCCGCGCCATCGTCATGCAAACAATCGGCGACGGCGTTGCCATTCTCCAAGGCACCACGGAACGCCCCGGCGAACAGCCTCTCCGCCAAAGCAACCAATTCTTCTATGTCTGCGGAGTTGTCGAGCCGCGCGCAATTTTGTTCATCGACGGCCGCTCCAAGAAAACCACGCTATTCCTCAATCCTCGCGTCGAGCGTCGCGAAAAGTTGATGTTCGGCCCCAGCGTCGACTGGCCCCTCGAGACCCTCCCGCGCGACCAATTTGCGAGCTACGTTTCCCAACTCGAAGGCCGCGCGATTTACGCCCCCTTCCGTCCGGAAGTCCTGGGCAGCGCCTCCTCCAGCGATCCCATCGCGCTAGCGAAAAATAACAAAAACGACCCCTGGGACGGCCGCGCTTCGCGCGAGGAAGCGTTCATCGAGAAATTGCGGTCGGCCGCGCCGAAATCCGCCATCAAGGACCTCGATCCGATCCTCGATCGAATGCGCAGCATCAAAAGCCCCCGCGAAGTCGCCATCCTGCGCGAGGCAACCCGCATCGCCGGGCTCGGCATCATAGAAGCGATGCGCGACGCCAAACCCGGCATGTATGAATATGAGTTGCAGGCCGACGCCGAGTTCGTGTTCAAGAAGTACGGCGCCTACGGCCCCGCGTACTTCGCGCTCATCGCCACCGGCGAGAACACTTACTACTCGCACTATCACAAAGACACCGCCCAACTCCGCGATGGCGACCTGGTGCAGTTCGATTACGCGCCGGACTACAAAAACTACGCCTCCGACGTCACCCGCGTTTTCCCCGCCAACGGAAAATTCACCCCGAGCCAGCGCGAGTTTTACACCATCTATCTCCGCCTTTACCAGGCGTTAATGACTTCCATTCAAGTCCACGTCACCCCCGCGGAAATCATCAAGAACGCCGTCGTGAAAATGGATCAAATCATGAATTCTTATCCGTTCACCGACCCCAGGATCAAGGCGGCAGCCGTCAAATTTGTCGAGCGCTATCGCACCAGCCGCGCCAACAGCCTGGGGCATAGCGTCGGCATGGAGGTTCATGACGTTCCGAATTTTACGCAAACCCTGGAACCGGGCCAGCTTTTCACCATCGAGCCGGCCATGCAGATCGAAGAGGAGCACCTCGGCATTCGCCTCGAAGACATGCTGCTCATCACCCCAACCGGCTACGAAAATCTATCGGCGTTCGTGCCGGTCGAGATTCAGGACATCGAGAAACTGATGGCCGAACCCGGCCTCAGCGATGCCTTGAAACGCCTTAAATAATCACCCGATCAATGCGTTAAATAGCAACTTGAACGTGCCATAAGTCTGCGCTCTGTGCTGCGTCCTGAACCCGACCACGATGACGTGTCCTTTGCCCACGCCCGCCGTGACCATGGCCGCTTTCTTCGCCAGGTTCTGCTCGCCCACCAGCCAGCCGCTCTGCAAAATCTCGCGATCCGCGTACCGCGCGATCACGTGATAATTCTCGTCGGCCGTGTTCGAAAGCTCGAACGCCATGTTCCCTTGCAGAAATACCCCAAGCGCCCGCGCAGGCATCCCGTAAGCCGCCGGTTGGCTGTTGTCGATATCCAGCCGCAGCGTCGACCCCGGGCACCAGAATTCCTTAGTGTTGACCCCCGCCAGCGCATTGCGCAAACCGAGCGAGAACTGCTCGATCGCAAACTCGCTCGCGCCCCCGAGCGCGACCAGCGTCCCGCCCTTGCTGACAAACTCCTTCAGCGCCGTCACACCCTCGTTGCCGATTCCCGCGCGATACTCCGGCGGATAATTCGCGCCCCCGAATCCGCCTTCTCCACCACCCCCGCCGCCTCCGCGGCCTCCGCGACCTCCAGCCGCCGGAAGTCCCGTGATCATCGCGGTGCCGTCGTCGGGAATCACGATGACGTCGTACTTATCGATCAAATTGCCGCGCTTGATATCGGCGTCCATCAGGCTGGTGTAAGGAAATTTGAAATCCTCGATCAGCCAGCGAGTCCATCCCTCGTCCATATTTCCGCCCGAATAGCGTTGCCGCAGTCCGACGCGCAGCTTCTTCACCGCGTGCGTGCTGCCCGCCTTCGGCGCCGCATTCAACGCCGTGAACGACACTCCCGTCTCTTTCGCAATCGGCCCGACCGCCGCTCCTTTGCCGACGATGAAATCGCCCGCCCTTAACCCCGCCTGCGCCTGATCCACTCGCGACACCGCCGCGCCGGCCGCCAGCAGTTCATTCACTGCCTTGAACCCGTTGTTCAGCCGTCCGTCGATCACGTACCCCGCGCTGCCTTCCGTCACCTTGCCGGCCGCCTCCACCGGACCCACCAGCTTCTTCAAATTGCTCATTTCGACCGGCTCATCGAGAGCATCCGTACGCACCCCCATGAACTCGTCCATCGTATCGGTCGACATGTCGTACGGACGAATAGGCGTGCCGTCCTTATTTCGCGTCCAATCATTATCGGGGAAAAATGTTCTGCCCAAAAGATTCCGGATCAGCCCCATTTTCGGCTGCGCCAGCGAAATCACGAAGGAACCCGCCGGATAATCGACCCCCGTAGCCGCGCTGAACCCCTTCACTGCCTGGTGAATCTCGATCCCCTGCACCAGCAGCTTGTTGATCATCAGATCGGCCGTCAGCGGATCGTACTGATTGGCCGAAACCACGTAAGCGTAAGGCTTGCCCGCCGCGCCGCGCTCGGTCTGCCGCTTGCCTTTTAAATACGCGTTCCACAGCACCGTTTCGCGATTGCGCGCCGAAATATCCAGCACCGCCCACGCGGAAATTTTCTGCCGGTCGACAATGTCCCGCAAACGCCACCACCCACCCGGCCACGGATTGGGAAACACCGTCTCCTCTTCGTACTTCGGCAAGTTGCGCACGTTGCCCTGCAACTGCTCCGGATGAATGAACATCGGCGACGCGATCCGCGCGCTGGCCGACTCCGTCAGCATCCCCGCGATATTGTGAAACGGCGTGATCCAGTGGAACCCGAAGTGGCCCCAGCCCGAATATTCGCCCATGTTGAACACGCCCGATTCTCCGCCTTCTTCTTCTTTGTAGGCCATGTGCGCGCCATACCAGCTCAGCTCCCGCCAGATCAGCGGATCGGCGTAAGGCCGCACAGGCTCCGCGTACGGAGGCAGATAAATACGCGCCCCGTAGCTTCCCATGTGATGATGATCGACGTACGATTCCGGCCTCCACTTGGTAAACAACAGCTCCGCCATATACTTCGATTCGATCATCTGCGTCATGAACGCGTCGCGATTGTCGTCGTGCCCCGCGTACTTGTGATAAAGCCACGGCGTGCTGGTCCCTTCCCACGGTTTGCCGATGCTTTCGCGATACCAGTCCGTCACCATCACCTGCCCGTCGGGATTGAACGAAGGAACTTCGATGAACACGACGTTATCGAGAATCCGCTGCGTCTCCTCATCGTTGCGCGCCAGCAGATCGTAAGCCAGCTCCGGCGCCATCTGCGACCCGCCGATCTCGCTCGCATGCAGACTCATCGACTGGACGCAGAACACCTTCCCCTCCGCCACCAGCCCCTTCACCTGCGCCTCCGTCAGCCCCCGCGAATCGCTGATCTCTAAATTCACCTGCCGCAGATGCTCCAGCTTCGCCTGATTGGCGGGCGAAGTAATGACCACCATGAGGAACGGATTCCCCATGGTAGTGGGCCCCATATTGTTGACCTTCATCTTCCCGCCGCTCTCTTTTTCGAGAACGGAGAAATACTCAACAATCTTGTCCCACCGAGCCATCTTGCCGTCGGCGCCAAGTTGAAACCCAAAAAACTTTTCAGGAGTAGTGACCTGTGCACTCGCAAACGGAAGCACAAGAGCGGAGGAGAGCAGGATGCGTGAAAGGTTCATGAACAGCCTCGTAGGAGGGTTTAGGATACTGCATTAGGCGTGATGATGGCAAACTGCCTCCTGGCTACTGGCTACTGGCTACTTCCGCCTCATACCTCTCCACCAGAAACGACCTCCCCACTATCTCCCGAGCCTCCTTCAAATCCCTCACCACCCCCGCCCCCATCGCCTGAATCAGCACATTGCCGATCGCCGTCGCCTCCACCGGACCCGCAATCACCACGCGACCCGTAATATCCGCCGCCAGCTGATTCATCAGCCGGTTCTGCGACCCTCCGCCGACAATGTGGATCACCCGAATCCTCCGCCCCGTCAGCTTTTCGATGCTGGCCAGCACTTGTTTGTATCGCACCGCCAGGCTTTCGAGAATCACCCGCGTCATCTCTCCCGGATCGAGCGGCACCCGCTGCCCCGACGATCGGCAAAACTCCGCGATCCGCGCCGGCATATGCCCCGGCTCTAAAAAAGCATCCGGGTCGATCACCGCCGTGCGAGGCTTGGCCGCCGCGGCACTCTCCAGCAGCTCTTCATAGGTGAAGTTGTGCCCTTCAAGCGCCCAAGCCGCGCGGCACTCTTCGAGCAGCCACATGCCGGCGATGTTGCGCAGGAACCGGATCTTCCCACCTGCTCCGGCTTCATTCGTGAAATTCTCCGCCATTGTAGCCGCGTTGATCACCGGCGCATCCAGCTCCACCCCCATCAAGGACCACGTGCCGGAGCTTATGTAGCACCAATCCCGACCCTCGGCCGGAACCGCAACCACCGCGTCCGCCGTATCGTGCCCGCCGCTCGCGTAAACCGGAGCCGCGCCGAGTCCGCTGAACTCCGCCAGCTCCGGCAAACGAGGACCCAGCTTCGTCCCCGGATCGACGAGCTCTCCCAAACTCGCAGCGTCCAGGCCCAGCCGCGCCAGCATCTCCGTTGAGAATGCCCTCGTCCGCGAATCGTAGAATTGCGAGGTGCTGGCGATCGTGCGCTCGGCGCGCGCCACACCCGTCAGCCAATAATTGAACAGGTCCGGCATGAACAACAAGCGCCTGGCGACGCGCAACGCAGGCGCATCCGCCAGCCTCATCGCGTACCACTGGTACAGCGAGTTGATCTGCATGAACTGGATGCCGGTGGCTTCGAAAATCTGCTCCTTCGGCACGTTCTTAAACGCCTTCTCCGGCACGCCGCTCGTGCGCGCATCGCGATAGTGCCGCGGATTATCCACCAGCGCGCCGTCCTCGCCGAGCAACGCGAAATCCACGCCCCAGGTATCCACGCCAATCGCGTCCACCTGCAATTTCCGTTCGCGTCCGGCGATCGCCAGGCCGCGGCGAATCTCATGGAACAGCCGCAGCGTGTCCCAATAGAAGCCGGTAGGAAGCTGCACCGGCGTGTTCGAAAAGCGATGCAACTCTTCAAGCGCAAGTTCGCCCCGCTCCAGCTCCGCAAGCATCACCCGCCCGCTAGTCGCCCCGAGATCAATCGCCAGGCTCTTCATTTCGCGATCGCACCCATCTCACAGCCCGCCTCTTTTGTGGCGCACGCACTCCTGCGTGCCGCGTCGCCACTCGTGGCGACGCCCGGCCCCGCGCACCTCTCATTTGATCTCAACCACGACCTTCCCCACCCCATCCGTGTAATGCGTCATCATGTCGAACGCCTTGGGCGTCTGCTCCAGCGGCAGGGAATGCGTCAGCAGCGCCGTGGGCACGCGTCCGGACGACATCATGTCCAGCGCCTCCTGCGCGCGATGATTGGATCTCTTCAGCGTTTGCAGGCGCAGTTCCTTGAGCATCGCCGAATGGATGTCGATCTTCGGGTACAGCTCGCTCAGAATGCCGATCATCATCACCGTGCCTCCTGGACGCGCCACGTGAAGGCCCGCGTTCAAGGTTTCCGCCGACCCCGCGCACTCGATAACTCTGTCCACGCCACGTCCGCGCGTCGCATCGGCCACCGTATCGACCAGCTTTTCGGAAGTAGTGTCGATCGTGACATCCGCCCCCATCTGCTGCGCAATTTTCAAACGATACGCCAGCCTATCGGCGATGAAGACGCGGCTCGCGCCGGCGGCCTTGGCAGTGGCCGCCGCCAGCATGCCGATCGGCCCCGCTCCGGTCACGCAAACAGTGTCGCCCATGTGGATGTCGACCAGTTCCAGCATGTGCATCATCACCGCCAGGGGTTCGGCCAGCGTGGCTTTCGCGAAGTCGAAGGCCTTGGGAAAACGGGTCGCGTTCGAGGCGGGAACGGT
>JBEKOZ010000185.1:0-8149 GCA_049521275.1 Bryobacteraceae bacterium
CGACCTCGGCAATTACCGCTTCGAAATGGAGGCGGTCAGCGACTCGGAGTTTGAAGGATGCCCTGGTGAGGGCGCTCCCAGCGACAAGCATCCGTGGCTTTCCGTCGCGGAGTTGAAGGCGCTTCCGTAGCGGGTTCATGGTAATTTAAAGACGATGACGATTGACGAACGACTTGATCGGCTTACTGGAGTCGTTGAATCCCTGGCAGCTAGCGTCGTGGAGCACGACGATCAAATCGAAGGCCTTATTAAAGTCGCAGAGAAGCATCAGGAAGAGATGGCCGAATTGCGGCGCTCGCAGGCCAGAACCGAACGCCTCCTGGAAGCGTATCTGAAACGGCTACCGCCGCAATAAATTTCCTGGTCCGCGTTACTCTTAGAGTATGAGGGTCTGTTTCCTTGCTCTCCTGCCCGGCTTGCTTTGTGCACAGTCGTTGCAGGATTTCGAAAAAAAAGTTACTGAATTTACGCTTGCCAACGGGATGCGGTTTTTGATTATCGAACGGCATGAAGCGCCGGTCGTTTCCTTCCACACGTATGCCAACGTCGGTTCGGTGGACGATCCCAGCGGCGAGTCGGGCATCGCGCACATGTTCGAGCACATGGCGTTTAAAGGCACGCCGACGATCGGCACCAAGAATTGGCCGAAGGAAAAGGCCGCGCTGGCGCAGATCGAAGTGGCCTACGACAAGCTCGACCAGGAGAAGAACAAGGGTTTTCGGTCCGACCCGAAGAAAATCGAGGCGTTCGAGGCGCAGGTGAAGGATGCCATCGCGACCGCCGACAGCTTCGTCGAGGAGAATGAGTACGACCGCATTGTCGAATCCAACGGCGGCGTCGGGCTGAATGCGGGAACCGGCGAGGATTCCACCAATTACTACTACAGCTTTCCGGAGAATCGCATCGAGCTGTGGTTCCTGCTCGAATCGGAGCGCTTCCTGCACCCGGTGTTCCGCGAATTTTACAAGGAGCGCGACGTGGTTCGCGAAGAACGGCGCATGCGCGTCGAATCCAGTCCGCAAGGCAAGCTGGTGGAAGCCCTGCTGGCCACGGCGTTCGCGGCGCATCCCTATCGCGTGATGCCGGGCGGATGGGCCAGCGACATCGACAATTTCCGCGAGACCGAAGCCGAGCTTTTTTATAAGAAATATTACACGCCGGGCAACATCACCATCGGGATCGCGGGCGACGTGAATCCGGCCGAAGCGAAGCGCATGGCCGAGAAATATTTCGGGCGGCTGCCGAAGGCTCCGCTGCCACCGATGGTGCGCACGGTCGAGCCGGTGCAGGAGGGCGAAAAGCGCGCCGCGGTGGAGAGCCCGGCGCAGCCGTTTGTGGTGATCGCCTACAAGCGGCCGTCGCAGTACAGTCCGGACGATGCCGCGCTGGACGTGCTCAGCGATATTCTTTCGGGCGGGCGCACGGGCCTGATCTACAAGGAGCTGGTGCGCGATAAGAAAATCGCGCTGGGCGCGCAGAGCCTGGATACGTTTCCTGGCGGCAAGTATCCATCGCTGTTTCTGTTTTTCGTGGTTCCGTCAACCGGGCATTCGATCGAGGAGAATGAGAAGGCGATTTACTCCATCATCGAACACGTGAAGAAGGACAAGGTCGACGATGCGACCATCGCGCGGGTGAGGATAAAACTGCGCGCGGCGTTGATCCGCAAGCTGGACAGCAATTCCGGCCTCGCGTCGGAGCTCTGCACCTATTCCGTTAATTTTGGCGATTGGCGGAAATTGTTTACCCAGCTTCAGGAGTATGACAAAGTGACTGCGGACGATGTAACGCGCGTGGCCAAAAAATATCTGATCGAGAACACGCGCACGGTCGCTTATACCAAGGCGCCGGCCGAAGGAGGCGCCAAGTGAAGAGCCTTTTTTTTGCCTTTTGTTTTACTGGCGGAGTTTTCGCGCAGGTGGTTCCCTCTTATAAGGACCTGAAATATCCGCCGCTGCCGCAGGTGAAAATTCCCGAGCCCACTGCGTTCACGCTCGCGAACGGCATGCGCGTGTTTCTACTCGAGGATCACGAGTTGCCGCTGATTCAAGGGTTGGCTCTGATCCATACCGGAAATCTATTCGATCCGCCGGACAAGAAGGGCCTCTCCGAATTTACGGCGGTGGTGTTGCGCTCCGGCGGCACGAAATCGAAAACCGGCGATCAGCTGGATGAGGCGTTGGAGAACATGGCGGCGTCCGTCGAATCCAGCATGGATGAGACCAGCGCCAGCATGAGTTTTTCGGCGTTGAAGGAAAACGGCGAGACAGTGCTGGGCGTCTTTAAGGACGTGCTCACCGCGCCCGAATTCCGCCAGGACAAGCTGGATCTGGCGATCACCCAGACGCGCAGCGCCATCGCGCGCAGGAATGACGACGCGAGCGGCATTCCGGATCGCGAGCTGGCGCGGATTCTTTATGGCCCCACCACTCCGTACGGATGGCAGGTGGAATACGAGGACCTGAATCACATTCATCGCGACGACCTGGTGAACTTTTACCACCGCTACTATTTCCCGAAGAACATCATGCTGGCGGTCTACGGCGATTTCAACATCCCGGAGATGAAGCAGAAGCTCGAAAAACTGTTCGCCGATTGGACCGTCCAGCAGCCGGACGTGCCGAAGTTTCCGGACGTTACCGCGAAACCCGCGCCGGGTATTTATTTCGCCGAGAAGTCCGATGTCACGCAGACATTTTTCGCCATCGGCGAACTGGGCGGCACGCTGCGTGAGAAAGACTACGCCGCGCTGCAAGTCGCCGCGAATATTCTGGGCCAGGGATTCTCGAGCAGGCTGATGTCGCAGATCCGCACCAAGCTCGGCTACGCCTACGACATCAACGCGCAGTGGGCCGCGAACTGGGATCATCCGGGAACGTTTCGCATCGGCGGCAGCACCAAGTCGCAATCGACCACGGAGACCTTGCAGGCGATCCGCGTGGAGCTCGATAAGATGCGTTCGGCGGAAGTGACGGCGCGGGAGCTCGACGAGGCGAAGGAAGGCGTGCTCAACAGCTTCGTGTTCTTCTTCGACAGTCCTGCCAAGACGCTCAACCGAGTGATGCGCTACGAGTACTTCGGTTACCCCAAGGATTTTCTGTTCCAGTATCAAAAGGCGATCTCGGCCGTGACCCGCGCCGATGTGCTGCGCGTGGCCAAGGAGCGGTTCCTGCCGGAGAATCTTTCGATTGTTGCAGTAGGAAATCCCAAGGAATTCGGCAAGCCGCTGGCGACGCTCGGCAAAGTCAACATGATCGATCTGACCATTCCCGAGCCGAAATCCGAGTCGAAATCCGACGGGGGCAAATCGGAAACAGCCAAGGCTGACCTTGCTTCGCTCGAGCGCGGGAGCGCGCTGTTGAAACGCGCGCAGCAGGCGATGGGAGGAGCGGACAAAATCGCTGCGGTCAAGGATTTCAGCCAGGAGGCCGAGATGGCGATGCTCGCCGGAGGTCCGAAGATCAAGCAGCAGAATCGCTGGCTGGCTCCGGGCATTTTTCGCCAGGATCAGATCCTGCCGCCGCCCCTTGGGGCAATCACTGCCTACACCGATGGAAAATCGGGATGGTTGGCGCTGCCGCCGCCGCGGGGTTTGACTCCGATGCCTCCCGACGTGCTGAAACAGGCGCAGGGTCAGATTTTTCGCGAGTGGCTTCCGCTGATGCTGTCCGATCGCGATCCCTCGCGCACGGTAACCGCGGTCGGTCCGAACGCGGTGGAAATTTCGGGCGCGGGCGAGAGCGTCCGCGTCGAGTTCGACGAAGCCACCGGTTTGCCGCTCCGGCAGATTTACAAAAGTCCATCCGATGTGAAGGAGACGTACACGGACTGGCGCGACGTCGATGGCGTCAAGCTGCCGTTTAAGGCGGAGATCGAGCGGGACGGCAGGAAAATGGCGGACGTGTCCGTCTCTGAAATGAAGCTGAACACCGGCCTCACCGCCGACGAATTGAGCAAGAGACCGGACCCAGTTAAGAAATGACGCGGCGAGGTTTTTTATTTGCGGCGGGCGCGTGCGCGTGTGCCTGGGGACAAGCCGTTCAGACCCAGTCTGAAATTCGCGGAAAAAAGATCGTCGACGACGCGCTGGCCGCGCTCGGCGGCAATACGTTCCTGTCCATGGCGGACCGTACGGAAATCGGACGTGCCTATTCGTATTATCACGACCAGATTTCCGGCCTCTCGGTCGCCAAAATCTATACCCGTTACCGGACGGTCGAGCCAGCTAAATCGAGCGCGGAGCTGGGCCAGATCGAAAGAGAAGTTTTCGGCAAAACAGAAGACACTTCGGTCCTGTTCCTCGAAGATGCCGGTTGGGACATCAGTTGGCGCGGAAACAAGCCCATGGAGCAGGAACGCTTCGACCGTTATCGCGAATCGACGCTGCGCAACGTGCTGTACATTTTCCGCCAGCGCCTCCATGAGCCCGGGATGATTTTCGAAGCGCAAGGCTCAGAGGTGGTCGAGAATCTCCCGGTGGACATCGTCAACATCACCGATTCCGACAATCACGTCGTGCGGGTTCAGTTTCATCAATCGACCAAGCTTCCGGTGCGCCAGATCTACAAACGCAAGAACGCCGTAACCAAGGAGCAGGACGAGGAGGTCACACTGTTCGCCCGCTACCGCGACGCCGGCGGTGTCCAGTGGCCGCACCAGATTCGCCGCGAGCGCAACGGCGACAAGGTCTACGAGATTTTCTCCGAATCGGTCGCCATCAACAAAGACCTGGCCGGAAATCTGTTCACTTTACCTGAGTCTCCCGGGGTCAAGCCGAAGAAGAAGTAGTGGCCTCCGCGCCCACCGGCCCCAACAGTTGCGCTGCTTTCTTGAGTAGCGCGGCCTGCGTGAACGGCCGGCGGATTTCGTTCGCAGCCGCCTCCGCTTCATCGACAATGCGCAACACCTGCAATCGCGGGTGGCCTTGGCGCAGTGCCGCGCCGATCCGGTCCGCATCCGCCGCCTCGGCGACCAGCAGGTCGAGCGATCCCTCATGCACCTCGCTCAACGCCAGCGCCTCCTGATCGTCGACCGCTTCGAGCAGGTTATAACCCTCCGCCTCGAAATGATTGTGGAGTTGCGCGCGTACCCGCTCCCGGTAATCGACCAGCAATACCGACGCCACGGCGCCCGGTTCCGGGCTCGCCTCCGCGAGCAGCGCTCCGGAGGCGAGCGGCAGCAGCATCTCGAACCGGTAGCCGAGCGATACCGGCCGCGCCGAAATGTATCCGCCGTGCTCGGCCACGGTGCTGTGGACCATGGCCAGCGCCAGACCGTCCTCGGCGATCGAGGCAGGTTCGAACAGTTTTTCGAGATCTGTTTCCGGTCCCGTGTGGGATATGTTCAAGGAGGCGTAGGCCGCCACCGAGCCTGCCCGCGGAAGCTCGGTTTTTTCGGTTTCGATCAGCAACTGCCCGCCTTCGGGCATCCTCGCGCACGCATGCAGGACCAGATTCATGATCGCCTGTTCCAGTTGCGCGGCGTCCACCCTGACCTTCCCCGCCTGGGGCGACGGACGAATCGCCACCTCAATCCGGGCGCCGGCCACGGACTCGATCAGCTTCGCCATCCGGCGCAGCATGCCATTGATACTCAGCAACTCCGGCTCCCCGGTCGCCTGCCTGGTGCCGAACCGGGTCAACCTCCTGGTGAGCGTCTCCGCCGCCGCCGCCGATTCCTGGATCTCCTCAATCGCCTGGCGCGCGGGCGAGTAGTCTCCGAACTGCCGCAGCAGGTGTTCCGACTGGTTCCGAATAATCGCCAGCAGCGTCGCGTACTCGCCTGAAATGCGCGCGGCCATTCTCCCTGCCGCGTCCACCCTTTGCGCCTGCCGGAGCTGTTTTTCCTCCCACAACCGCGCGCTGACGTCGCGAAACGTGAGCGCCGTTCCCAGCGCAACGCCCGACGCCTTTACCGGCGCCGCCGAGCCCTCGATCATCATCTGGACCCCGCCGCGGGAGACCAGTTGCCAGGTCCGGTCGAGCGGCATGGGGGCGTCTTTCAAAATCGCCAGCGGCACCGGATCCTCCGCCGGTTCGCCCGATTGGGCGTCCACCAGGCGCAGCACTCGCATCACCGGCTGCCCTTCCGCTTCGGCGTGCGTCCACCCGGTCAGATTCTCCGCTGCCCGGTTCAGCATCAGCACCCGGCTCAGATGATCGGTAACCACCACCGCATCGGCCACCGAGCCGAGCGTCGTCCGCAACAGCGCCTCGCGCTCTTCGAGCTTCCTCTCCATGCGGTGCCTGTAGACCGCCATCTCGAGCGCGGTATTCAGCGCCGCGTGCGCCACCGGTTTCAGCAGGTAGCCGAAGGCGCCGGTCACTTTGGCGCTGTCCAGCGTCGGCCGGTCCGCGTGTGCCGTCAGGAAGATCACCGGAAGGTGATACCGCTCGCGAATCCGCTTGGCCGCTTCAATGCCGTCGGCCGGCCCGTCGATGCGGACGTCCATCAGCACGATATCCGCGCCCGGCGCCAGTTCCAGCGCCTCCGCGGCCGTACCTGCGGGACCCACCACGACATGACCCAGCGCCTCCAGGCGAGTTGCCAGATCGTGAGCGATCAGACCTTCGTCTTCCACCACCAATACTCTGTGGGATTTGTTGTCCACCGGTCCTCAGACAGTAGGTGGACTGACCGCGCGAAAATTCTCAGCTGCAAATAGCTTGGGGAAAGCAATTCGACCTCACGCGAAGGAGGAAAGGAGGAAAGGGGACAGCCTGAGGGGAAAGGGGACGAGGGGAAAGGGGACAGCCTGACGTGACTCTTTCGCTCTTCCGAGCCAAATGACCCGACTGCTATGTCCCCAGACGCTTTTTAGCCCGCCGCCGCCATTTCTTCGAGACCCCACCGCCGCCAGACTCTCTGGAATCGAGCTTCGAGACGCTCCACAAATGCTGCCTCTCCGAACGGCCGGCCAGCGTAGGTACAGCGCCGCAGCAGAGTGATCGAGTCCGACGAGTTTTTCGCGGAGTGCATTTCCGCCCATGTGTCCGTTCCCCCCGCGCGCCGCCAAAATTCCATGTCAAGAACTCTTGACGTGTCGATTCCAGTTACCAGATGCGCCTCCGCGCCGGACCACCGGTACTGCTCCGGATTCCCAGCGAGATACGCCCGACAAGGATTCTGCTCCACGTACCTTAGCGCGATCCACAAATGGTTCCCCGACAATGGGCACGAATAATAGCGCGCTTGCCACAGGTGCCCGCTTCGATGACGGCGTGTATTAAGGTACTGCGAATATCGCCCGTGAACTCGTCGGAAGAGCACGGCAAGCGAGTCTACCTCCTCAGGCACCACAATCAGATGCACGTGATTGGTCATCAAACAGTAGGTCAATACTCGCGCTTTCGCGTCAGCGGCGTGGTCGCGAATCAAAGCGAGGTACATCTTGTAATCGGACGGCGAGAAGAACACCCGTTCTCTGTTCGAGCCTCGCTGGGTCACGTGATACGCGAGCCCTGGCAGGACGCATCGGGAATTTCGTGGCATTTCGTCAAGACAAGTGGCGGACGGAGGGGAAAACTCTCAAGGGGACAGACCAGTCTGCCGCTTTCATG
Organism: Bryobacteraceae bacterium; assembly: GCA_049521275.1. Classification (GTDB taxonomy): domain Bacteria; phylum Acidobacteriota; class Terriglobia; order Bryobacterales; family Bryobacteraceae; genus Palsa-187. The sequence goes on from JBEKOZ010000185.1 coordinate 7,560, forward strand.
CATTAGGGTAAGGAGTCGCGTCAGGCTGTCCCTCTCGTCCCCTCTGCGTCAAACGGGATGTGGATCCTAGTTCGTCGTCTGCACCGCCTCCCGGTCCAAAAACCTCAACAACAAATAAAAAAACAAAAAAATCCCCACCGCCAGAATCACCATTTGCCATGTGTGAGCCTTTACCCACGCCTTGGAATTGGCCACCGTCCCCAGCTTCACTCCTAAATACGCGAGGCCCGAGTACCGCAAGATCCGGCCTACGGCCAGCACTCCCAGGAATCGCCACCGGTTCACTCCCATCGCTCCCGCGCACGCCGCGAAGGCTTTGAAAGGGAGAAACGGCAGCGGCACGAGCGCCGGGATGAACACCGTCACCAGTCCGTAGCGTTGAAACCAATGGCGAAACCTGGCGCCCCGCTCAGACGACGTATACCGCGCCAGTACTTTTTCGCCGCCCCTCTGCATCACGTCGAAAAACGCCGCCGTCCCGATCAACGATCCCAACACCGCCATCCCGGCGCACAGCGCGGCATCGTTGGGACGCGCAATCGCCATGAACACCAGCAGCCAATCCGTGCCGCCCGGATTCGGAATCCCCA
>JBEKOZ010000186.1:0-8143 GCA_049521275.1 Bryobacteraceae bacterium
CCCTCAAGAAAAAGAAGTCCGTCGCCAAGACTCGGAGCACCACCAAAACCACCCCCGCGGCCTCAGCAGCGAAAACCACCCCCGCGAAATCGAAGCGACCCGTGGTCGTCGCCCACCGCGCACCCCAACAGCCTTCCCCCGAACGATATAAAGAAATTCAACAGGCGCTCGCGACCAAAGGCTATTTCAACAACGAGCCCGACGGCACCTGGGGACCAGCCTCCATTGACGCATTGAAGCGTTTCCAGCACGATCAGAATCTGGTCGAAGATGGAAAAATAGGATCGCTCTCGCTCATCGCCTTGGGCCTTGGCCCCAAACGGGACGCGGAGCCGGAACAGAAAACCCCATGATTATCGGAGTCCCGAAAGAAGTCAAAGATCACGAGGCCCGCGTCGGCCTCCTGCCCAGCGGCGCCAAAGCGCTGGTCGAATCCGGGCATCGCGTCTTCGCCCAGACCGGAGCCGGCTTGGGCAGTTCGCTCACCGACGAGGAGTATCGCGAAGCCGGTGCTGAAATCGTTCCCACCGCCGAAGCCCTCTGGTCCGCGAGCGACCTGGTCGTCAAAGTGAAGGAGCCGCAGCAGAGCGAATACGCCTTCCTCCGTCCCGGCCTCACGCTCTTCACCTACCTGCATCTGGCGCCGCTCCCCGATTTGACCGACGCCCTGGTCAACGCCAAAGTAAATGCCGTCGCGTATGAGACCATTCGCGAGCACGACAATTCCCTGCCTCTTCTGACTCCGATGAGCGAAGTCGCCGGCCGCATGGCGGTACAGGTGGGCGCGCAATATCTCGAAGCCCCGAACGGCGGCCGGGGCATCCTGCTCGGCGGCGTTCCCGGCGTGGCTCCGGCGAACGTGGTGATCCTGGGCGGCGGAGTGGTCGGCCATAACGCGGCGAAAATGGCCGTCGGCCTGGGCGCGCACGTCACCATCATTGAAAAGAACCTGAATCGCCTGCGCGAACTGGACGATATTTATTCCAGCCAGGTGGTCACCCTGGCCTCTAATATCTACACGATTCGTGAATCGCTCCGGCATGCCGACCTGGTGATCGGCGCGGTGCTGATCCCCGGCGCCAGCGCCCCGCGCCTGGTGCGCCGTGAAATGCTGCCGCTGATGAAAAAAGGCGCCGTCATGGTCGATGTGGCTATCGATCAAGGCGGGTGCTTCGAAACTTCGCACGCCACCACGCACACCGATCCTGTTTATTTTGTCGACGGTGTGCTGCACTACTGCGTTTCGAACATGCCCGCCGCGGTGCCGCATACTTCCACGTTCGCGCTGAACAACGCCACGTTTCCGTATCTTCTGGAACTGGCCACTCGCGGAATCAAAGGGGCTTCAAACGCCATTCGCGAAGGCGTCAATACCTATGAGGGACATATCGTCTATCAAGCCGTTGCGGAATCCCAAGGAAAACCTTTTCGAAGCCTTGAATCGTTTCGCGATTGAGCTGCCCAGTTGGGGCTTCGCCAATACCGGAACCCGCTTCGGGAAATTCATCCAGGAAGCGGCGGCTACCACAACCGAGGAAAAGCTCGCGGACGCGGGGCAAGTGCATGCGTTTACAGGATGTTGCCCCACAGTCGCGCTGCACGTCAAGTGGGATTTTCCATGCGACGAATCCCTGGCGGCGAAGTATGGCGTGGCGATCGGGTCCATCAATCCGAATCTGTTTGAGGACCAGATTTATAAACACGGCTCGCTGGGCAATCCCGACCCCGAAGTCCGCGCCGCTGCTTTAGCGCATCTGCTTGATTCGGTTGAGATTGCGAAGAGCACTTCGAGCCGGGACATATCGCTATGGTTTGCCGACGGGTCTAATTTTCCGGGCACGGCCAACATACGGCAGCGGCGCGCGTGGTTCGAGGAAGGGTTGAAAGCGATGCATGCGCGGCTGGATCCACATCAACGCATGTTATTGGAATATAAGCCGTTTGAGCCGGCGTTTTATCACACCGATATCGCCGATTGGGGCATGTCTTTATTGCTGGCCCGGGCCGCGGGACCGCAGGCGCGCGTTCTGGTGGATACGGGTCATCACTATCAAGCTCAAAACATTGAACAAATCGTGGCCTGGCTGCTTGCGGAGAACATGCTGGGCGGATTTCACTTCAACGACCGGCGCTATGCCGACGACGACCTGACGCTGGGCTCCATCGATCCTTACCAGGTGTTCCGTATCTTCCATGAAATCAATTATTTCGAGTGGGATACCGGCGCTCGCGCGGACGTCGCCTACATGATCGATCAGAGCCACAATCTGAAGCCCAAAATCGAGGAAATGATCCAGACGGCGTCGGTGGCACAAGAGTTATTCGCCAAAGCGGCGCTGGTGGATCTGGAGAAACTTGCGTATTATCAATCGCATAGCGAGCTGATTGATGCCGAGGAGTGCCTGAAGGACGCATTCGCAACCGACGTCCGTCCGGCGATTCGGGAATGGCGTAAATCGAAGGGCCTGGCGGAGGCTCCGCTTGAGGCGTTTCGGGAGACCGGCTACGTCGAGCGCGCGACGCGGGAGCGGGCGGAACGGAACCGATTAAGCGTCACCAGCTACGCATAATCGACCTTAAATCGCCATAAGAGTGGCTGGGCGATGTAAAGCGCGCGCGCCCGAACCCGAGCCGAGGAGCGGTTGTGGCGCGCGCCCGCAGGCGTGCAGCGGTGCCACTCGTGGCTCCGCGAGATTATTTGGCACTCCGTCCCACTCTTTAAGCATGCGCCGTCTGCCTCACTACTATCCTCAAGATCGCTGGCTTTTTGTCACCTGGCACCTTCGCGGTGCTCTTCGCTCCTCGCAATTCCCGCCGCCTGACAAGGTTTTGGCCGGCGAAGCCTTTGTGTTGATGGATCGCGCGTTGGATTGGGCTCGCACGGGCCCGATGTTCCTGCGCGAGGACGCGATCGCGGGTTTGGTATTCAACTCTTTGCATCACGGCGAAAAACTCGGGCACTACGAGCTTGGCCCTTTTGTCATCATGGCGAATCATGTACACGCTCTTCTGCTTCCCAAGATTGACGCCAGTAAGCTGATGGGGTCGCTCAGAGGGTTCACGGCAAGGGAGGCCAACTTGCTGCTGGGTCGGACCGGCATCCCGTTCTGGCAGAAGGAATCTTACGACCACTGGGTGCGGAATGAAGCGGAGTGGAAGCGGATCGCGCGCTACATTGAGAATAATCCGGTGAAGGCGGGGCTGGTTTCTACCCCGGAGGCTTACCGGTGGTCTAGCGCGTTTGACGGACCGGGCCTCGCCACGAATGGCGACGCGGCACGCCTGGGGGCGCGCGCCACAAGCGCCGGGTGATGCCGCTTACTGGCTGGCTTCTTCTTCGCTCGCCGGCGCTGGAGACCGCAGGCCTGACCACTCTTCGCACACCAGGATGGAGTTTGCCGGGTTCTTCGAGGAGTATTTCAAACTCGCTACGCCGATCAGGCGGTGGGAGTCGGCTGGCAGATAGTCGCGCAGCGTCGAAACATCCTGCGAGGCGGTGTAGTGGACGCCGCGCACGGTGTAGAAATAGTAGAGCGTGGATTCAGTTGCCTCGGAAATCATGGCGTCGCCCAGACGGCCGTGGCGGTGGACGTTCAGTCTTCGCTTGCGCTCGCGTTTTTCGGGCGTGCCGTGCACTTTCGCCAGGATCCAGGCGGCCAGCGCGATGAGCCCCACCGCGACGCCGCACAGCGCGGCAACTTGAATGCCCTCCGTGGTCATGCAGGTACTTCGTCGAACACCTTGGCGTAGTCCTTCAAAAACTGCTCCAGTCCCTTGTCGGTCAGCGGATGAGTGAACAGCGCATCCACCACTTTCAAGGGCAGCGTGGCGACATGCGCTCCGGCTTTCGCGGCCTCAATCACGTGGGTGGAGCTGCGCAGCGACGCGGCCAGCACCTGCGTCTTGAAATTGTAGTTCTTGTAGATCAGAACGATGTCGCGGATCAGGTCCAGTCCGTTGCCGCCGATATCGTCGATGCGTCCCACGAACGGGCTGACGTAGGTGGCTCCCGCTTTGGCCGCCAAAATGGCTTGTCCCGCCGAGAAACACAGCGTGACGTTCACGCGGATTCCTTCTTTGTGAAAAATCGAACAGGCGCGAATGCCGTCGCGGGTGAGGGGGACTTTCACCACCACGTTCTTATGAATCTTCGCCAGCCTGCGGCCCTGGGAGAGCATGCCGTCGGCATCGGTCGAGACGACTTCGGCGCTGACGTCGCCGTCGATGATATCGCAGATCCGGCGGATCTGATCTTCGATGGCGATGCCTTCTTTCGCGATCAGCGACGGGTTGGTGGTGACGCCGTCGATGATGCCCCAGCGGGCGCCGGCCTTCAGTTCTTCGAGATTCGCGGTGTCGAGGAAAAATTTCATTCTATCCTTTGATGACGGGGTTTTCGAGCACCCCAATGCCGTCGATTTCGACGCGTACAGTGCATCCGGGCGCGAGCGGGCCGACGCCCGGAGGCGTGCCCGTGGCGATCAGGTCGCCGGGCTCCAGAGTCATAAACGCCGTGATGTAGCTGATTATAACATCGAGGGAAAAAATCATGTCCAAAACAGACCCGTCCTGCTTCACCTCGCCGTCGACCAGCGTGCGCACGCGGAGCGATTTGAAGTCGACCTCGTCTTTGGACACCAGGCAGGGACCGACGGCGCAGAAAGTATCGAAGCCCTTGCCGCGGGTCCACTGGCCGTCTTTCTTCTGAAGATCGCGCGCGGTGACGTCGTTGACGATGGTGAAACCGAGCACGTAATCGAGCGCATCCTCGCGGGAAACGCGGTGGGCGCGATCGCCGATGACGAGTCCCAGCTCGCCTTCAAAATCGACTCGCTGGGAAAGCGCGGGATAAATAATCGCGTCGCCCGAAGCGATGAGCGACGAAGGCGGTTTGAGAAAGATCAACGGCTCCACCGGAGCTTCATTGCCAAGCTCTCGCGCATGTTCCAGATAGTTCCGGCCCACGCAAACAATCTTGGTGGGAGCGCAGGGCGGCAGCAGGCGGATGCCGGGCGTGGCCGCATCGCTGGGAGGGCCATAGCGAACATCCGGCGAATCCGGCGTAGTGGGCGGCGCGGACGGGTTGAGCGAGTACCGAATTTGCTTCATGAGAAGTGACTTCTCAAGATATAATAGAAGAAGTGTCCGCCGCCAACATTCCGGCATTTTTAGTCTTCGCCGGTCCCTCCGCGACGCAGCGGTTCATCGATTCGCTGTTCGACAATACGTTCGTCGGAATTCACCATCTGGACTGGTTCGATTGGACCATGATGGTGCCGTATTTCGCGACGCTGATCGTGCTTTCCTGCTACGGCCTGCACCGCTATGAGATGATCCGCGGATATTGGAAGCATCGGAAAAAGTTTTCGGAAGTCCCGCCGCAGCGATACGAGCGACTGCCGCGCGTGACGGTCCAGCTCCCGATTTTCAACGAGCAGTACGTGGTGGAGCGGCTGATCGAAGCGGCCAGCAAAATGGAGTATCCCCGGGAGCTGTTCGAAATTCAGATCCTGGACGATTCAACCGACGAAACACATCCGTTCACGGAGCGCCTGGTGGCGGTGTATAAAGCCAGCGGCTTGCCGATCGAATACATTCATCGCGCGAACCGGGACGGCTATAAGGCGGGAGCGTTGCAGAACGGCCTGAAGACCGCGACCGGCGAAATCGTGGTGATTTTCGACGCCGACTTTATTCCTCCCGTGGATTTTCTGGAGCGGGTGGTGCATCAGTTCGCGGACCCGAAGGTCGGGATGGTGCAGACGCGGTGGGGCTATCTGAATCGCCATTACAACGTGCTGACCGAAGTGCAGGCGATGCTGCTGGACGGGCATTTCGTGCTGGAGCACGTGGCGCGCAGCGGCGCGGGATTGTTCTTCAATTTCAACGGCACGGCGGGCGCGCTGCGCAGGGCCATGATCGACGATGCGGGCGGCTGGCAGCACGACACGCTGACGGAAGATTCGGATCTGAGTTACCGGGCGCAGCTGAATGGCTGGAAATTCGTGTATTTACCGACGGTCGAGTGCCTTTCGGAGCTGCCGGTCGAGACCTACGGTTTCCAGGTGCAGCAATCGCGGTGGGCCAAAGGGTTGACGCAGGTGGCCATGAAGCTGCTGCCCCGGATTCTGAAATCCGACCTGCCATGGCGCGTTAAGGCCGAGGCGTTTTTTCATCTGACTCCGAATATTTCTTATCCGCTGATGATTGTCGTTTCGGCGCTGATGCTGCCGGTGATGATCGTGCGGTTCTATCAGGGCTGGCCGGAAATGCTGCTGATCGATCTGCCGTTGATCGCGGCGTCCTTCTGGTCGATTTCGGCGTTCTACGTGATTGCGCATCGGGACTTGTATCCGAGGACATGGAAGCGGGCTTTCCTGTTCCTGCCTGCGCTGATGGCGGCGGGCGTGGCCTTGACGATTATCAATTCCAGGGCGGTCTTTGAGGCGCTGATCGGCTATCAGACAGGGTTTGCGCGAACGCCGAAGTACGCGATTGGTGGGGAACAAAAGGTCCACATCCGGAACAGTCAGTACCGGCGGCGCAGCGGATGGCTGCCGTATGCAGAGCTGGCCGTGGGCACGTACTTTCTGGGGATGGTGGTGTTCGCGATCGAGTCCTTCAACTTTCTGGCGATCCCGTTCCTGATGCTGTTCGTGGGTGGATATTATTGGGCTGGCTGCACGACGCTGTGGGAAGAGTATCAGGGCAAGCTGGCGTGGGAGCGGCAGCGGGCGCTGGCGTTTGAAAGTGGCAGCAAATAATGGATCAAGAACTAGAGAAATACCTGGATCGGAAGTTCGCGGAACAGGACGCGAAATTCACGCTGGATCTTGAGCGGGTTGAAACGGCTTTGCTAACCGAATTCCACAAGTGGGCGTCGCCAGCGGACATGCGCGCGCGAACCCACGCGGCTGCGCTTCGGGCAATCGATCTGGAGATGGAATCGCTGACGGATCGGGTTCAAAAACTGGAAGACAGACCATAGCCACCTGTTCAGTTTTATTTCAGTTCCACGATGGTTGCGCCGGAACCGCCTTCCTCGGGCGGGGCTACGTAAAATTTCTCGACGTGCGGATTTTGCTTCAATAAATCCGCGATCGCTTTCTTCAAAATTCCCATGCCGTGGCCGTGCACGATTCTGACCCGCTCCACTTGCGCCAGCGCGGCGCTGTCGAGCATTTTGTCGACTTGTTCCACGGCCTGCTCGGCGCGCTGGCCGATGATGTTGATCTCGCGATAGCCGGCGTCGAAGCTGGGGCCTTGATGGAAGGTCACGCTTTGCTTCGGACGGTCGGCTGGCGCGAGCACTTCTTCGACATCGGAAATCGACACTTGCATTTTGAGGAAGCCGGCGTCGACTTCGAGAATATCGCCGGGAAGCAGGCGGCGCACGGTGGCGGGTTGGCGAATGCCTTTCAAGCGTACGCGGGCGCCGGGTTCGATTTTTAGGCGCGGCGGCGCGGACGCGGGCAGGGGCGCCAGGGCTTCGACGGCTTCCTTGAACTCGCGTTTCGTTTTGGCGACCTTGACGTGCGCTTTCTGGCTGAGCTCGCCGATGGTTTCGACGGCGCGCTGCTCGAATTGCGCGGTCAGTTCGGAGGCGCGCTGTTCGAGCTCGCGGATTTTCGCCGCGTACTTTTTCTCCCAGGTTTGTTCGAGCGACTTTTCGCGGGCTTCCATGGCGGCGGTGCGGGCGGTCAACTCCGCGCGCTCGCGTTCCAGCACATCAATGCGGTCGTGCAGCTCGGCGAGGAAGCGGGACACGTCGCGCTCGACGTTGGTCATGCGGGATCGGGCGACGGCGATGAGGTGCGGATCGAGGCCAAGGCGGCTGGCGATGTCCAATCCAGCGGATTTTCCGGGTGCGCCGAGGCGCAGCTCGTACGTGGGTTCGAGCGTCGCGTCGTCGAAGCCCATCGATCCGTTGCGGACGCCTTTGGTGGAGGCTCCGTAGACCTTCATGGCCATCAAGTGCGTGGAGGCGAGCGTGAAGGCGCCCGCGTTTTGAAAAGCTTCGAGCACGGCGACGCCGAGAGCGCCGCCTTCCTCAGGGTCCGTGGCGCGGCCGAGTTCGTCGACGAGCACGAGCGAATCGGGCCTCACATCTTCCAACATTTTGCTGACGGACAGAATGTGCGAA
>JBEKOZ010000187.1:0-8123 GCA_049521275.1 Bryobacteraceae bacterium
AGCGAGTAATACTTGCGTTCCCTGCCGTTTTCGGCCGTGCGCCATGTGGACTTGATCTGACCCTTTTTCTCAAGTTGATGCAGCGCCGGGTAAAGAGTGCCCTCCTTGAACTCAAAAGTATTGGCACTGCGGCGCGAGGCTTCCTGAAGAATTTCATAGCCGTACATCTCGCCCCGCGACAGCAGATTCAGCAGCAGTAAACTGATGCTTCCCTTCAAGAACTGCCGTTCGATATCCATTACCTTGTTGACCAAACCTTGGATAACAAGGTATCATCGAATGGTCCTTGTGTCAATCCAGCAGGACGGAGGCGCGATGTTTAAGAACTTGACTGTGTTATCTGCCGCATTAATCGGCTTGGCTTTTTCCCAGGACAATACCACCGGCGTATCGGGCGGCCTATCAGGCCTGGACGCCATCGCCGCGCGGCAGGCGGGCCTGGATATGTCCTCCATCACCTTCCGCTCAATGGGCGACGCCATGAAAGCGGGACGCGAGGCCAAGACACAAGGCTATGCGGCGATGGTGCTTGCCAAATGGGCCAAGACTCTCCCCCGGATGTTTCCGCCGGGCACTGCCCAGGGTGAGACGTCCGCGTTTTCGCAGGCGCTCCCCTTAATCTGGAGAGACCGCGCCAACTTCGATACGGCTGCGGCCAATTATGCGGCCGCGACAGCCAAGCTGTCTGCCCTGGCCGCGGCCAACGACACGGCGGGTTTCACGACGCAACTCGAGGAAGTGAACCAGGCCTGCGGCTTATGCCATGCCCGTTTTAAGGCAGGAGACCAGGGCCCACCCAAGAAATGAATCTCGCGTAAAGTCTTGTGGGGCCGGGCTTCAGCCCGCAGCCTCGCTTTAGCGGGCGGCCTTCGCGCGCCACAGAGCCGCGACCTTCGGGAGCGGTCTTTTCGAGTTTCCCTCTTAGCCTGCCCCCCGCAAATTACCTGACGCAATCCACCGCCTTGAACCTTGCGATGACCGCGCCTCTTCGCCCGCCCTCGAAAGTCTCCACAATCGAAACCTTGTCGTACTGGATCGAGCACATTGAATTCACGCCTGCGGACTCGCACATTTTCACCTGCTCTTTCCCGCGCATCGACAGCGGCACGATTTCTTCCATAAGGTCATCAATGGGCTTGTGAATATTTACCCCCACTCCTGGAGCGGCGTCCTCGGGCATCGGCGCTTCACCCGGCAACTCCAGCCGGCACGCCTGATTGCTGGTCGGCGAATAGTCTACAATCATTTCGATGCCCGGCCGCACAGTGAATGTTTCCCGGTTCAGAGGAGCCCCGTACTTCGCTCGCAACGCCGACGCACCGACTTGCCCAGCCGCGGAAGACGCGAGAATCAGGCCCATAATCGCGACGATCCATCGTATGCTACAATTCCTATCGAGATAGTCCATTATGAAACTCCTCACCATCGCCGCCATCGTCTTCGCTCCCCTCAGCATAGCCCAGTCACTTGCTGGGCTCTGGGATGCGACCGTGAAAGTTAAAGACCTCGAAGTCCCTTTCCGCTTTGAAATCTCGGGCGACGGATCGAAAATCTCCGCCTCCTTTTTCAACGGCGACGCCAGGTTCCCCTCGTCAAGCGGCAGCTACTCGAACGGCGCGCTGCTGCTCAATTGGGATTACACCGCATCGAAACTCGAAGCGACCGTGCAGGACGGAATCATCGAAGGCAAGTTCACGCGCGTCGGCCGCGACGATACCAGCGGCTATCCATTTCAAGCCAGGCGCTTCACCCCTTCGCCGCTCTCGACCGACGACGTTCCGTCGATCGCCGGCCTGTGGGTAATCCCTACCAGCAGTCCCAAAGGTGAATCCGCGTGGCAGTTTATCGTGCGCCAATCCGGCCCCGAAGTCACCGCCGCGATTCTGCGCATCGATGGCGACACCGGCGCTCTCCAAGGTACTTATAAGGATGGCAGGTTCCTGTTGAGCCATTTCTCCGGCGCGCGGCCATCCGTGTTCGAAGTGAAGCTGCTTCCCGACGGCACGCTCGACATTCTGCAAAACGGCAAAACGAAATACACTGCGACCCGCTCCGCGGAAGCCAAAGCGAAGGGTCTGCCGGAGCCGTCCGATCCCTCCAAATTCACCAGCGTCAAGGACCCCACCAAGCCGTTCACCTTCGCGTTCACCGACCTCCAAGGCAGGTCCGTGTCCAATAATGATGTGCGCTTCCAGGGCAAAGTCGTCCTGATCAACATCACCGGCAGCTGGTGCCCGAACTGCCACGATGAAGCCCCGTTCCTCGCGGCGCTCTACAAGAAGTATCGCTCGCAGGGATTGGAGATTGTCGCTCTCAGCTTCGAAGAAGCCGCCCAGTTGAAGGATCCCACGCGTCTGCGCGCCTTCATCAGGAAATACGGTATCGAGTACACCGTGTTAGTGGGCGGCGAGCCGGCCGAGGCAAAAGACAAGCTCACGCAAGCCGTGAATTGGAGCGCCTGGCCCACCACGTTCTTCGTAGGCCGCGACGGTCTGGTGCGCGGCGCCCACGCCGGCTTCCCCAGCTCCGGCAGCGGCGAGCTTTTCACCAAAGCGAAAGAAGACTTCGAGGCGGAAGTAGAAAAACTGCTGGCGGAAAACATCCGTTCATCGCGTTTTTAACGTCGTTTAAGGTCTCCTACAGCTGCACTTATGGCGATTTAAGGGCGTTTATGCTACTCTGAAACGGTCATGAGCATTCCCAACGTCAAGCGGTACCGCATCACCAGCCCGGATGGAACCACCACCGCGAGCCTGATGGCTGTCCTGCCCAAAAGCGTCGACGTGAACGTGTTTCTTTCTGAAGCGGCCCAGCGTTTTGACTGGAAAGCGTACCAGGAAGCACAGGCAAAACAGTTCAAAATCCGCGTCGGCCAGCAGAAACAGAAGAAGGCGAAGTAGCTTCTTTCCAGCTACTTACGGTAGCCGAGCCCGAAGTGTGCGCAGGCTCCTTATTGCTTCTGGAGCCACATCTTTGTCCGGATCCACGGACAATGTTTCGAGATACGGCAGCGTATCCTTGTCGCCGGACCGGGCAAACACCGTACATAGCTGAATCTTCTCGTCTTTCGTCGCCCGCGCCAGCATCGGGTAGATGGCGAGGCGAACTTTCAAATCGCGCGCCAATTCCGTCAAGTACGCCAACGCAACTCCCTGATAAGACCTGACGTTAAGCGTATTAATCAGATAGCGCAGCGGAGTGAACTCCGCGGTATCGAGATTCCCCAACGAAACGAGCGCAAACGCGATCGCCAGGCGGGGGCCCATTTTATGTTCATCCTTGAATAACCCGTCGAGCGTCGGGCGATCGATCGGATTCTTAATGCGCCCCAGTCCTTCGCAGGCGGCCGAGCGCAGGTTGTCGTCCTTATCTGACAGATAACCCAGGAAAATCGCGTGATCGGCCGGACTCGCGAGCATGGCCAGCGCAGCCAGCGCGGCGCGCCGGACCTTGATGTTTTTAGTGTGCTGCAACGCGTCGCGAACGTCCGGCTCGGCGTCCTGATTGCGCAGAACTCCAGTGGTTGTGAGTGCTGCAATCTGAATCTTTTCTTCCAGATCCCGCAACAGGAAGGAGATGCGCGGCGCAGCCGAAGGATCGCGGATTTTCTCGAGCGCCGTGAGCGCTTCGAACATCACCGAATCGTCTTTCGAATGAAGGGCTTCAAGCAAATCCGGAATCGCCGCCCGGCCTCGCAAAATGCCGATCGCCCTGGCCGCGTTGGCGCGGGCGTTAGTACCGGCGCCGGTCCGAACCAGTTTGCCAAGCGCCGCAATCACTTCCGGGCGGACCTCGACGAAAGAGTCGATCACCTGGCCGTTGGTATCGGTAAACTTGGCCTCTATTGAAGTTCCCACCCGCCGCAAGGTGCCGCTGAGGCCGGATTTGAGGTAGCCGGGCAGGTACGCATTCACCAGGCCATCGGTGGCACGGATCTCGATTTCGGGATCAGGGTCGTTCGAAAGAGTAACCAGCGGATCTACCGTCTTGGGCCCGCCGATTTCGTCGAGCGATTTCACCGCTTCGATGCGCACGCTGATATCGACATCGCTCACATAAGGAAGCAGCTTTGGAATCGCATCTTCCCCTTGTTTGGCCAGATCGTGAGCCGCGCGGGCGCGCTGCTTCACATCCTGTTGCGCGAACGCAAGAGCCGCGGCCAAAGCTAAAACCAGGGTTCGTTTCACCGCACAAACTCGACGGTCACGCGGTGCGGAATCAGACCGGCGTCGAAACCCATATCCAGCAGTTTTTGCGCCGCCACCGGCACCAGTTCCCCGCAATCCACGGTGTAATGATTAACATACATGCCCACGAATTTCTCGGCCAGCGCGGGGTCCATATCGCGGGCGAACTGCATCGCGTAGCGTAGCGACTCTTCGCGATGATCCAACGCATATTGAATACTTTCGCGCATCAGGCGGCAGCATTCGGTGCCCACCTCGGGCGACAGGTCGCGGCGCAGCACATTTGCGCCCAGCGGCAGAGGCAGATCGTACTTATCCTTCCACCAGCGGCCCAGATCGACGATGTTGTGAAAGCCGCTTTGGGAAAACGTCAATTGCGCTTCGTGAATGACCAGCCCCGCGTCGGCGCGGCCGTCATCGACGGCGTTGAGAATCTTGTCGAAGGGAACCTCGACCGGTTCGAAATCGGGCTGCATCAAGCGCAGCGTCAGGTAGGCGGTGGTCAGTTTGCCGGGAATCGCGATGCGCTTGCCTTTGAGATCCTCCACCACCATCGGATGAGGCGCGACCACCATGGGGCCGTAGCCATCGCCTACGCTCGAACCGGAGGCCATCAGCTTGTACTTGTCGGCGATAAAAGGATAGGCGTGATAAGAGACGGCGGTCAGCTCATATTCACCGATGCGGGCCTTCTGATTCAGGGTCTGTATGTCGCCGAGGACGTGGCGGAATTCGACGAGCGAGGAGCGGATCTTGCCGGTGGCAAGCGCGTAAAACATGTAAGCGTCGTCGGAATCCGGGCTATGTGCACAGACGATTTCGGTGGCAACAGTGGTGGTCATGCAGGGGTAAGTTCGATGATAGCAGGATCGGAATGGACTTATGCTTATTTATGGATAGGGAGAGCTCATGAAGTACGCCATCGTAATTGAGAAAGTGCCTGACAGCAATTACTGCGCGTTTGTTCCGGATCTGCCTGGATGCGTTTCCACCGGCGACACACTCGAGGAAGTAGAGAGAAACATTAACGAAGCGATCGAGTTTCACCTGGACGGGATGCGCGAGGATGGTCTGCCGATTCCGGAGCCTACGACCCAGGTAGGATACGCGGGCGCGGGCCTGATTCCGGTGGCTTGAGCTTGAGCGGACAGCGTTTCCCAAAAATGGGCAGCTTGAGAGTTTAGGACTCTGATTTTCAGGGGATTTGCGCGGCACTTTACGTGCTACCGGATTCCCATGCTGCATGATCTTCGCTATAGTTTCCGGCTGCTGCGTAAGAATCCTGGCTTCAGCGTGGTTGCGGTGTTGTCGCTGGCTTTGGGGATCGCCGCGGCTACGACTATTTTCAGCGTTGTCTATGCGGGGCTGCTGCGGTCCCTGCCGTATCGCGAGCCGAATCGCCTGGTGATGCTTTCGGGTGTCAACCAGGCAGCTGGGTTTGAGGCCACCGCGACCACCTCCGACGTGGTGGACTGGCGGGCGGGGAATCACGTTTTCGAGCAGATCGAAATGTTTCTGCCGGGATCGAATCCGGTGACCATCACTGCGCCAGGACTGCCGGAGCGGTTGAAGTATCAATATGTCACCGAGGGCCTGTTTCCGATGCTCGGCACACAGCCGGTTCTGGGCCGCGTGTTTACGCCGGACGACCGGGAACGCGGGATCGTGATCAGCTTTGGCTACTGGCAGAGGCGGTTTCAGGGCGACCCTGCGGCGCTGGGGCAGAAGCTGACCATTAGCGGCGATGCGTATTCCGTGATCGGCGTGATGCCCGCGAACTTTCACCTGGGCGGGGGCGACGCGGATATCTGGCGGTCGATCAGCTTCAGCGATTCGAACCTGCTGAGCCGGCAAACGCGCTGGCTGCATGCGGCGGCGCGGTTGAAACCCGGCGTCACTCTCGACCAGGCGCGCGCTGAGATGCTGACTATCGCGGGGCGCCTCGAAGCGGAGTATCCGGCGACGAACAAGGGCTGGTCGGTGAAGATTACGCCGCTGCACGAAGCCTTGTGGGGATTCTTGCGCGTCGATTTGTATCCGCTGCTCGGCGCGGTCGGATTTATTTTATTGATCGCCTGCGCCAACGTGGCGAGCCTGATGTTGGCGCGGTCGGCCGGGAGGGCTCGCGAGATGGCGGTGCGCGCCGCGCTGGGTGCGAAGCGATGGAGGATGATCCGGCAGCTGCTGTGCGATGGAATTGTGCTGTCGCTGATCGGCGGAATTGCCGGCGTCCTGATGGCGGCGTGGGGAGTGGCGATGTTTCTCGCGCTGGCTCCCGCGTGGTTTCCGTTACGGGCACAGATCAGGCTCGACGGCTCCGTGCTGGCGTTTTCGACGCTGATCACGATCGCGACCGGCATCCTGACTGCCCTCGCGCCGGCGTTCGGAGCATCGAAGCCGGATCTGAACGACACGCTGAAGTCGAGTGGACGAGGCGTGCTGTCGCGCAATCGTGGGTTGAGCGCGATGGTGGTCGCCGAGGTGGCGCTGACGCTGATCTTGATGATCGGCGGTGGGCTCATGATCCGAACCTTCGTCGCGCTCAGGACCGTGCATACGGGATTCGATCCGGCGAATGTGCTGACCGCGCAATTCGAGGTGTCGGGGCCGCGCTACGTGCAGCCCGCGCCGAAGCGGGGGCAAAAGGAAATGCGCGCGATTGAACCCGGGGCGCACGACTACTATCAAAAGCTGGTGGAAGGCGTGAAGGCAATTCCAGGAGTTGAGGCGGCGGGCTTAACCAGTTGGGTGCCGTTCGGCACTGGCGCTACGGCGCGATTCTTTCACATCGCCGGCGAGCCTTCGACTCCGACGATCGCCGAATTCGTCGCGGTGAGTCCCGATACTTTTCGCGCGCTGAGCATTCCTTTGCGAAAAGGCCGCTTCTTCAACGAGCGCGACACGGAAAGCGCGCCGTGGGTGGCGATGGTGAATGAAGCCTTCGTGCGGCGCTACTTAGCGAATGAAAATCCATTGGGAAAGACGATCACGCTGGCGACCGTGGACGAAGAGAAGCCGCGCGAGATTGTGGGCGTGGTGAGCGACGTGAGGCAGGCGGCCCACGCGGAGGCCCGGTCGCAGATTTATGTGGATTTCCATCAGCAGCCGATGGTATCACCCGGCGACTTTGCGCGGAGCCGGTTGAGCATGACCTTGGTGATGCGGGCGAACCAGGGCGCGGACAGCGCGCGGCTCGGCCCGCAGATTCGGGCTCTGGCGGCGAACCTGGATCGCGATCATCCGGTGTTCGGGGTCAGAACCATGAATGAATTGATTTACGATTCGACGGACATCAACCGGTTCTATACGGGACAACTGGTGGGCTTCGCGGCGATGGCGCTGCTGCTCGCGTCCGTGGGAATTTACGGGGTGATGAGCTACGTGGTGCGGCGCAGGCAGCATGAGATCGGCGTGCGGATGGCGCTGGGGGCGAGTCACGGCGGGGTGCTCCGCGGCGTGCTGGGACAAGGGCTCCGGCTGGCGCTGACCGGCCTGGCGATCGGATTGGCTGGATCGTTCGCGCTGACGCGGGCGATTGCGAGCTACCTTTACGGGGTGAAGCCGATCGATCCGGCGACCTTTCTCGTCGCGTCCGTGCTGTTGGTGGCGGTTGCGGTAGGCGCCGTGTACCGGCCGGCGAGAAGGGCGACGAAGGTCGATCCAATGGTGGTGCTGCGGTGTGAGTGAGTGCGGGAAATAATCTGCGAATGTCCGCATGCTTACGCATGGCGGTTCAGTGGTGGCGCTGTTCGGTTTGGCTCGGGTAGTCCCATTTGCGGACGGTGAATCGGTCGAGCGACTCGCTTAAACAACAAATTCAGCGGCGCGTGACGTGCACGGACGCGCCGTCGTGTGCAACATTCATTTGCAGTTTTCTGTAACCCTTGGCCCGCGCTCCGGTAGTACCAGAGACAGCACGATGAGAACTCTGATCAG
>JBEKOZ010000188.1:0-8774 GCA_049521275.1 Bryobacteraceae bacterium
GATGTTTCGACTGCGTTCAGTTCGCGGCGGACCTCCGCGAGAAACGCCAGCACCTCATCGACTGTTGTCCCGTACTTGCGCTTTAGTTTTTCGATCGCGGCCATGCGCCCTTCCACTTCGTCGAGACGCGCCGGATCGGCTTCGAGCTTGCCCAGGTAGTGGCGCAACGCTTCGGCAGCCTCCTCCACCATGAAGACGGCGGGCTTCAGGGTCGTGGCGATCGTGGCGACGCCTTCGTCGATGCGCGAGAGTTCGTCCAGACGTTTCAGGACGACTTGCAGCTGCGCGGTGGCGCTTTCTTCGGCGTCGTACAATGCGGCATAAGCGGCATTGGCCGACTCCTCGATCTTCACCACGTTGCGCAGGACGCGGCGTTCGTTTTCGAGCTCGGCGTCCTCGCCCGCGCGGGGCGATACCGCCTCGATTTCGTTGCGCTGGAAGCTCCACAGGTCGGTCAGGCGGAGTTTTTCCTGCGCGGTGCGCTCCAGCTCTTCGAGCTCGGCGGTCGAGCGGAGCCAGCGGTCATAAAGGCGAGCGATGGCGCCGTCCGATCCGGCGAATGCGTCCAGCATTTCGCGCTGCGCTTCGGATCTGAAAAGCTGCTGCTGGTCGTGCTGGCCGTGGATATCGCCCAGCAGCGGCGCGAGTTCGCGCAGCAGCCCTCCGGTGACGGGACGGCTGGCGACGAAGGCTCGCGACTTGCCGTTCGAGAGAATTTCGCGCTCGACGAGAACCTCGTTGTCCTCCAGCTCGATCCCGGCGCCGTCGAGCAACCTCGAGAGCGCTGGACTGGCGGACACTTCGAAGATGCCGGAGATGCGCGCGCGATCGGCTCCGGCGCGGACCATGTCGGCCGAGGCGCGTCCTCCGAACAGAAGGCCCAGGGCGTCGACGACGATCGATCACCGGTAAGCAGGTTCAAGCCGCGGTGGAATCGGACGCGGAGGCGCTCGATGACAGCGTAATTTTCGACGGCCAGTTCCGCGATCACTCGATCAAAGTATAGCCAATCGGCGCCAAAACATTTCTTTTCGCTTCTGTTTAATAGGCGTTTCCGCTTACAATGAAATTGGGTGCAAACGGGAACCTTGAACCAGCTCTTTCTGGAAGTCAACTTCTGGGAGCTAGTGACGACATCCGGGACGGTGACCTGGGCGGTACTGGGAATCCTGGTAGTTTTTTCACTTGCGTCCTGGACCATTATTTTCGGGAAATGGAGCGCGTTCCGCCGCGCCCGCAACGCGAACCTTCGGTTCCTGCGGGCGTTTCGCAAATCAACGCGCCTGGACGCGGTGGCCGCCGCGACGGAGCAGTTTCGCGCGGCGCCGCTGGTGGTGGTCTTTGATTTCGGGTACAGCGAGGTCTGCCGGCAAATGGCGGCGCGCGGCATGATCCACAACAAAATCGCGTTGGAGCGCACGCTCGAAATCGGCATGAGCGAAGAGAGCAGCCGCCTGGAGCAGAGCATGACCTGGCTGGCGACCATCGCCACGGTTTCGCCTTTTATCGGCCTGTTCGGCACGGTTTTGGGGATTATCGATGCGTTTCAAAAATTGGGGGTGGAGGGCTCCACCAGCATGCGGACAGTCGCGCCAGGCATCGCCTCAGCGCTGATTACCACCGGCGTGGGCCTGTTCGCGGCGATTCCGGCGGCGGTGTTTTACAACTACTTCGGACACGCGGTGAAGGAAATGAGCGCGCGGATGGAAGATTTTTCGCTCGAATTCCTGAACATGACCGAAAGGAATTTCGAGGAGCCGAAATAAGATAGTTATATGGCGTTCTCCCTGGGCGGATCGAGTGGCGGATTGCGCAGACGACGGCGCTTCGGCGGGTCCAACGGAACGCTCTCCGAAATAAATATCGTTCCATTGGTCGACGTGGTGCTGGTGCTGCTGATCATCTTCATGCTGACCGCGCACGTCATGGACTACGGCCTGAAAGTGGATGTACCGAAGGTGAAGATCACCGACCAAACCAATGAAGTGCTGCCGATAGTGACCATTACCAGCGATCAGAAGCTGCACCTCAACGAAAAGGCGATCAATATTAACGACCTGACCGCGCAGCTCGCCCGGCAATTTAAGGATCAGAAGAAGGTTTACGTGGCGGCCGATAAATCGGTGCGGTGGAACATGGTGGCGCAGGTGATGGCGGAGCTAAAGGCCGGGCTGTTCGAAATCGTGGTGGTGACGAAACCATTGGAGAAAGGGCGATGACCGGAAGCGTCCTGATGCGGCCCGATCCGATGGGGCGATCGTTCGCCTTCGCCATCGCGCTGCATGGGTCTCTGCTCGGAGTTGTTCTGCTGGTAAACTGGCTCAACGCGAACCGCCCGCAGTTCGGCGATCCCAACGCGGGCGGCGCGAGCGTCGGCGTGGAGGCGGTGGATAAAATTCCGCTGCCGCATTCGGGCCCGTCGAATCCGGTGGCGCATCAGACGGAATCGGAAGCGCCGGAGGCTCCGCCGGAAAAAGTCGCCCGGGAGAAGCAGGAAGTGGTTCCTCCGGACGCGGTCAAACTGAACCTCAAGCAGAAGAAAGCCAAGGCGAAGGAAGAGAGCGTCCGGCGGCATCTCCCGTCGTTCGATCAGCTCGAAAAAAACCAGTTGTACAGCAAAACGCCGCAGGCGGTATCGAGCCCGATGTTCACCCAGATGCCTGGATCTGGACGGGTGGGCCTGGGCGCGAACACGACGCTTGGGACCATGTTCGCTGCCTACGCGCAGCAGATTCAGATATTGATCACGCAGAATTGGCGCACGGGCGACGTGACGGTGCAGACCGCGCCGCCGGTAGTCGCGTCCTTCGATCTGATGAAGGACGGAAGCATTCGCAATCTGGCAATCGTGCAGGGCAGTGGTGTGTCTTCGCTGGATTTTTCAGTGCGGAGAGCCATTGAAGGGGTGACGTTTCCGCCGCTTCCTACGGGTTTCCCGCGCAATTCGGCGAAGTGCGAGTTTACATTCGAGCTGAAAAAATGAAGATCAAACTAATTCTTACGTCTTTAGCCGCGCTGGCCGGCGGCGCGATTCTCGTCCACGGCCAGCAGGGGCAGATCGGCGGGACGATCGTCAAAGAACACGGAAGGTCGAAGATGGCCGTCATCGATTTTCGCGGCGCCGGCGACGCGCAGAAATTCATGGCCATCTTCAACACCACGCTGTGGGACGAATTGAGCAACTCGGGGGTTTTGGAGATGGTCGGCAAGAGTTTCTACCCCCTCGAAATCCCGCAGCAGCCGCAGGATTTCAAGCCTCCCACGACGGCCGCGCCTTTGCGCCGAGGCGATCCGCCGAGGACTGTCAAGAATGGTCCGTGGCTGGCCGATTGGTCCGGACCGCCGACCAATACTGACTATCTGACCTTCGGCTATACCGCGGTGCAGGACGGACGATTGGTGCTGCGCGGGTTCCTGTTCAACGTCCGGCAGCCGGATGTCGCGAGCGCGGACTTAATCCACAAACTGTACTTTGGAACGCTGGACGATGACGGCGCGAAAAAAGTGGCGCGCGAATTTGCCGCGGATATCCTCCAGCAGTTCGGCATGAAGAGCCTGGCCGGCACCAAGATTTTCTTTGTTTCGGACCGGACAGGCAACAAAGAGATCTGGTCGATGGATTACGATGGGTCGAATCAGAAGCAGATGACCAGCTACAAAACCATTTCCAAGGAGCCGATTGTCTCCGCCGACGGGGGAATGTTCGCGTTCACCAGCCTGATCAAGGGCTCCTGGCAGATCATGATCCATTCCGTGGAGACCGGCAAAAAACTGCCTTTCTACAATCCCGTGTCCTCCACCATCGAGACCCCGGAATTTACCCCCGACGGCAAACATGTGCTCTATGCGGCGAGCCTGAACGGATGGGTCAACATATGTATCGCCGATGCGAATGGCGGCGGCATGAATCAGCTTTCGCACATGCGTACGCAGGAGGTTTCGCCGAAGGTGAATCCGAAGACCGGACGGGATGTGCTGTTTATCTCCGGCCGCAGCGGAATCGAACAGCTGTGGCGCATGACGATCGACGGCGGAGATGCCGAGATGGTCACCAATGGCGAAGGCTATGTTGCCAATCCCTCCTGGCATCCGAACGGACAGTTGATCGCATTCGCCTGGACGCGCGGGTTTGAGCCGGGTGCGTATAACATCTTTGTCATGGATCTTGCGAGCAAAAAGCTAACTCAGCTCACTTCCAATAGCGGCAAGAATGAAAATCCATGGTGGGCTCCGGATGGAGTCCATCTCGTTTATCAATCGACGCACGGGCGGTCGACGCAGATTTACACCATGCTGGCTGACGGCACGCATCCCCAGCAATTGACCACCCAGGGCACCAATACCCAGCCGGTATGGGCGAACGGGATAAACTAAAAGGACCACGGGAAAGGATGAAAATGCGCAACTTATCGAGAACACTGGCTACGGCGGTGTTCGCAGCGGTTTTGATGATCTCGGCCGCGGGATGTAAGAAAAAGGTTCCAGTACCCACGCCCCCTCCACCGACGGCGCCCACCGCAACCACCGAACCTCCACCGGCTGCGCCTCTGGCGGTGCGCATCAACACTTTCACGGGCGAGCCGCATTCGATTGAGCGGGGACAATCGGCAACGCTCCGCTGGTCCGTGGGAAACTCCACCGACATTTCGATCGATCAGGGTCTCGGGGCGATCGCGGCCAACGGCAGCCGCCAGGTGTTCCCCAGCCAAACGACCACCTACACCTTAACGGCGAAGAGCGGCGGTAATCAGGATACGCGGTCGGTGACGATCGAGGTGTCGAGCAGTGTGCCTCCGCCGCCTCCACGCACGGCAGGCGTGGCGCTTTCTGGCGCTGACGTGCTGGGTCGCGAAGCGCAGGACGTTTATTTTGATTACGACAAGAACGATATTCGCGCCGATGGCCGCGACACGCTGACCAAGGACGCGGACGTGATCAAGCGCATTCTTTTGGCGGACCCGACGTTTACCATCGTCATTGAAGGTCATTGCGATGAGCGCGGATCGGAAGAATACAATCTGGCGCTGGGCGATCGCCGCGCGCTCGCGGTGAAGGATTTCCTGGTCCAGCTCGGGGTGCCGGACGACCGTTTGAAGACGATCAGTTTCGGCAAGGAGCGTCCGGTTTGCACCGATGAGAACGAAGCTTGCTATCAAAGGAACCGGCGTGGACACCTGGCTCCCGCACAGTAAACATTCGAGGAGGATGCTTCGATGAACGCTTCACGAACACTTCTGCTGTCGATCGCTCTGACACCCGCGATTCTGCTGGGGCAAAAGCACGATGAGCTTGTCTCGATTCAGCGCGATGTGGCGCAGCTCGAGGATCAAATGAAGCAGCTTCAAAAAGCGCTCGATGAGAAGGTCACGGCGCTCACGGCGCTGCTCCAGCAATCGATCGACCTGTCGAATAAGACCTCGGCGGCGATGGCGGCGATGCAGCACAACGTCGATCAGAAGCTGGCCGAGCAACAGACCAAGCTGGTGACGCCGGTGGCGACGCTCGGGACCAAGGTCGACGAGATGTCGGGTGATTTCCGTTCTGTCCGCGAGAATGTAGCTGAGCTCGTCCGAAAGATGAACGACCTGGACGGGAAGGTCACCGATATTTCGCAGACAGTGCGCACCTTGGCCGCTGCCGCTGCGCCACCCCAGCCTCCGCCAGCCGTGGTGCCTGCGGGGACGAATACGCAGCAGGCACCGGATACTTGTTCTGGAACGTCAGCGGATTTGTCGTACACGGCTGCCCTCGGCGATTTCAACAGTAAGAAAGACGATATCGCCATCGGAGAATTTGCACAGTACGTCAGGTGTTTCCCGCAAAGCGCGATGGCGCCCAACGCCCAGTATTACATCGGGCAGATTTACTACCGAACCCAGAACTGGGAAGACGCGGTGAAGGCATTCGATTTGGTGTTGGAGAAATTTCCGAAGAATCCCAAGACGCCGGACGCACAATATATGAAGGCCTGCGCCTTGTTGAATAACCATGAGAAGACGGCCGCGGGACAAGAGTTTAAGAGCTTCATCGCGACCTATCCGGACAATTCCAAAGTGCCGGAAGCCCGGAAACATTTGCGGGAACTGGGCCTCGCCGGCCCCACACGCAGTAAATGAAATGCCGGCATCAGCCGAGCCGCGACTTTCCTACGAAGACATCGCCCAGATGATGGAGCATCCGGTGCTGCGGCCGGAGTTTGCCGAGGAAGAAGTCCGGACCGGCTGCGAAATCGCACGGCAGTATCGCATCTCCGCCGTGACCGTGCGCCCCTCCGACGCCGACCTGGCGGTATCTTGGATGCGCGGAAGCGGCGTCGCCGTGGCAAGCGTCGTCAGTTACCCGCATGGATCGGGGACAACGTCGGCAAAACTATTCGAAACGCGCGACCTGCTGCGGCGCGGCGTCACGGAAATCGACACCGTGATCAATCTTGGCAAGATGATTTCCCGGCAGTTCCAATACGTCGAGATGGAACTTCAGCAGCTGGCCGAAGCCTGTCATGAGAGCGGCGCGCTGCTGAAGGTCGCCTTTGAAAACGGCTATCTTTCCGAGGATCTGAAGACGATTGCATGCAAGATCGTGAGGCGCGCCGGCGCGGATTACGCGCGGACGTCGACACCGTTCGGCCCCGCGCCGTACTCGCTCGAGGACGTGGCGCTCATGAAGCGCCTGCTCGGCGACCGGGTGAAAATCAAGGCGAGCGGCGGAGTGCGAACCATCGCCGACGTGCTCGAACTGCGCGAAGCGGGCTGTGCGCGCGTGGGCACCATCGCGACGGTGGCGATTCTCGAGGACTGGAAAGCACGCATCGCGCTGCGCAAATCCCAGACAAACGCTACGTAGCCGGTTTGATGGCGGAGCTTAAGCAGTAGTCGCGGCAGTTCCCGCCAGCCCCAATTCAGCGGCTCGCGCCTGCATCGCCTGGATGCAGAATTCGATGTGCTGGTCCAGATCGACGCCCAGTTCCGCGGCCCCTTTCAGGATGTCGTCGCGATTCACCGCACGCGCGAATGCCTTGTCTTTTAACTTCTTACGCACCGATTTGGTGTCGACCTCCTGAATGCTGCGCCCTGGCTTTACGTAGGCGCAGGCGGTCAGGAATCCGGCCAGCTCATCGCAGGCAAACAGCGTTTTTTCAAGCGGCGAAATGCGCGGCACACCGGTAAAATCCGCGTGCGAGAGAATGGCCCGCCGAATCTCCTCGCTCACGCCGCGCTCAGCCAGAATCGGCTCACCTTTCGTCGGATGGTCGGGCAGATTCGGATGAATTTCCCAATCGAAATCGTGCAGCAGAGCGGCGACCGCCCATTGCTCCTGGTCCCCCCCAAGCTCAAGCGCATAAGCGGCAACACAGGTTTCCACCGCCAGCATGTGCTTGCGCAAGCTCTCCGATTTCACAAATTCGCAGACAATCTCCCAGGCTTGTTGGCGGTCCATAAACACAGTGTATGTTAAACTGTCGTTGTACTTGAGTGTGGGCCTGTGGCGCAGTTGGGAGCGCGCTTCCATGGCATGGAAGAGGTCGACGGTTCGAACCCGTCCAGGTCCACCAAAACGTTTCAAACACTTAGCAGCTTTTTTCGCCGGGCCCCTGGACCACATCCGGGCCACCGTTTCTCGTGGCAACTACGGCGCGCGGAAGATCCCATGGTGGCTTTGCGGCAGGAGTAAAAGTTAGACTCGCGTAGTGTGGACAGCGATATGCAAAGCCGTGGCTGTGCTGGCGGTCTGGCCTGTTTCGACGGTGTTCGCGCAAATTCCGTCGCCGGGCGCGCCAGCGGACACAGTGCTTCCAAGCGTTGAGATCTATTCCGAATTTCAGAGAGTCGATCCGTACGGCAACATAGTGGACGCGGACAAAGGGAGCAGCCCGCGCGAAATTCTCTCACCGGCGGTTCCTCGCAACAGGCACGTTTCTTTTCACGTCGCGGTTACGGTGCCGCCTGGTGAGAATTTTTTCCTCTTTGTCGTGCCAAACCCGCTGGATGCATGCGGAGTAGAGATGTACCGGGAGCATTTCGTCCAGACTGCGCACGGCTGGATACCGGACACGCTCAGCGAACTGCACAGCCTCCCGGAGTTCGGCATCATGCCAGACCCGGACCAGGCGATTCCCGGGCAGAACACCAGAGTCTATTTGCTGGACCTCTGGATTCCGCCGACGGCGTCGCCCCCTGGCTTCCGCATCGAGGTGCAGATGAAGATGGGATATTTTTACGTTCGCCCACTGGAGATCCGCATCATTCCTGTGGACGTTCCCAATCCGCCCGCGGCCGGGCACAGATCGAAAGA
The DNA here is from genome assembly GCA_049521275.1 of Bryobacteraceae bacterium. Taxonomy (GTDB): domain Bacteria; phylum Acidobacteriota; class Terriglobia; order Bryobacterales; family Bryobacteraceae; genus Palsa-187. The sequence goes on from JBEKOZ010000188.1 coordinate 8,293, forward strand.
CCCCCTGCCGGAGGTCGAAGCCGGCGCAGCACTGTCGGCGGCGGGAGCGTTGAAGGGCTATTTCTCTGGGCGCATCGCTGATCGCGATGAGAAACCCTCTACCATACGTGAAATTATTCGTCGCAATGCGATGGAAGATATGATGCTGGCGGGATCTCTCGACAGCAGGCAAACGGGTCCGAAAGAAATGAAGCGGTTCTGGAAATCCATACCAACGGGTCCCGAAGGGGAATGGTATCTGCGCATCAGAGACTACATCTACCGCAAAGCGTCCAAACGGTCGTGAACCGCTAGGCGGCATCAGGAAACAGCTTCCAATCGGTACCACTTTCACGCCCGCAACCATCTTCTTTCCGAGCCGTGGGCGAAGTGGGCGGGTTGGCAAAAAACGGGAGGGAACCCCGCCCCGTTGTGGCGGCGGGGGGAAAATAATGGTTGGGGGGGGTAAAGTGTTGCGAATGGAAGAAGTTTAATGTTGACGC
>JBEKOZ010000189.1:0-7993 GCA_049521275.1 Bryobacteraceae bacterium
ACACTGCAATATCGCGATGGCAACGCCGGGCCACAGCCGCAGCGGCTTCCTGGCTGGAATCTTTATTTTGGGCTCCAGAGTTGTAGTCGATAAGCTCACCGGATCACCCCCTGAACGGACCAACCCCGTCACTATATGGACGGGAGCATTTTGGTTTTATTACACGACCATGCGTTTTCCGCGCTCGTCATCTAGACTACCTTACTGGGCCGGAGGGGGTGAGCACAGCCAGGGCGGGTGCAGTCATCAAAGTGGTTACCAGGGCCATCACCACCATCATCGAGAACAGCGCCGGCGTCAAAATCCCCAGATCAAGGCCGACGTTCAAGACCACCAACTCGACCAGGCCGCGGGTATTGAGCAGAACCCCGAGTGAAAGGGCATTTCGAGAATCAAACCCCATCAACCTCGCACCCGCGAATGCGCCGCCGATCTTACCGAAGACCGCAACCGCAATGATGACGGACGTATAACCCCAATTCACCGAGCCGATATTTGTCCTTAGGCCCGTGTAACTGAAAAAGAGGGGAATCAGCACGGCCATCGCGATCGGTTCGATTTTGGCGGAAACTTCCTCGAAATTGACGCTGCCGCGGGGCCAGATTACACCCGCGAAAAACGCGCCGAAGAGTGCGTGCAGGCCCGCAAATTCGGTGACCCAGCTGGACAGGAATACAAAGATCAGCATGGTCGCCAGTTCATTCGGCACCCAGCGCAAGAGCGGGCGAACGATGAACCACATGACCACGGAATAAATCACGATGACCAGGATCGGCTGGACAAGCGATCGCGAAGCGGCCGCGATCCATGCGAGCAGGGACCACGCCACCACGTCGTTGAACGCCGCGCAGGCGATGGCGACGTGGCCAAGCCTGGTGGCAGTCAAGTTCCGATCGGCCAGAATGCGCGCGAGCACAGGGAATGCGGTGATGCTCATCGCGACCGCGCAGAACAGAGAGAACGGCAGCAACGGAGCCGACGGCGCCAGAAGATGCAGAGGCCTTGCCAGCGCGAATCCGGCGGCAAACGGAACGGCGATGCTGAGCAATCCGGCGAGGCCTGCCACTCCGCGCAAGGCCCACACCTCGGCCAGGTCGAGATGCAGGCCGACGAGAAACATGAACAAGACGAGTCCGATTTGGCTAAACGCGTTCAACGCGGGCAGGCTCGCGGGCGGAAATAATCGAGCAAACCACTCCGGCGCGAGCCAACCAAAGAACGATGGGCCGAGCAGCAATCCGGCGATAATTTCGCCAATGACCGGAGGCTGGCCGATGCGCTCGACTACTTCATGAAGCAGGCGGCAAGCCGCCAGTATCACGGCGATTTGCAGGAGCAAGAGAAAGAAGATCACTGGCCGGACACCGGAATTATTTCGAGGATCGCGCTCAATCGAATTTGCATTCCACCCGTACGTTGCCGCGAAGACTCGAACTGCTGGCCGCAGAGCGACGCGATTCCTGTGTGCTACACGAAAAATTATACGGGATAATCTAAATGAATTGGAGCAATGGCCGGCGTCGAGGCAATGCGAGTGTTATACAGCCGTTGGAAACTCATTGGCCGCAGTAGTTTCAGCCAAGTATGGCCCAGCTGTTAGCGAACTGGTGTCGAGGGAATTACCGAGCCGCCCCAGATCTGATCGAAATATCGTTTGCGAGGCCGTTCTTGTGCGGTGTTTCATTTTATACATGCGCCGGTCTGCTTCCGCGAGTAGCTGTTCCGCATCGATCCCATCGACTGGGTAGCAGGCGTGTCCGATGCTCATCGATAGCAAGTCTTTCCCGATCACGTCCAATCCAGCCTGCCGCCCGATCTCCGCGAACAGGTCGATTTTTGCGGGCACCGCGTCGGAAGGATAGCCCGAAAGCGTGATCACGAACTCATCGCCACCCATTCGTGCGACGTAGTCGTATTCGCGACAACTCTCGCGAAGCATATCGGCAACGCGACGGAGCACGCGATTTCCTTCCAGGTGGCCGAACTGATCGTTTACTTGTTTGAATCCATTCAGATCGCACACCAGGACGGAAAGGGGATGACGTTCTCGCTTGGCGCGCTCCAATTCACTGTCCAGATGGAGGAACAACGAACCCGCATTGGGCAGATCTGTCAGGGCATCGATGGTGGCGCAATTCTCAGCCTGACGATACTTCAACGCGTTCTCAATACAAAGCGCAATCTTCGCTGAAACAGCCGAAAGGATGCGCAAATGATCTGAGGTGAACGCGTCGCGTTCGTCGGCGTACAGCGACAACACGCCAACCACCCCGGTTGAACCCTCGAGCGGCACGCATAATCCCGATTTCAATAAGCTGAATTTAGTCGGATCGTTTAGATAGCCGGTCTCAACAGACGGGTTTCCGTTCACGATCGGTCGCCTGCACTGTGCCACCCAACCGGATAATCCCTCTCCTATCGGAATCTGCAACGGTGCGAATACCTCGAAGTCATGGCCATTCACAAATTCCGGACAGAGAGCGTTGTCTCTCAGGACGTAAATCGCAATGCTATCGTATGGGCACATTCTCTTCAGCCGCAGCCCTAAGACGGAAAGAGTCTCGTGCAAGCTGAGAGAGTTTCCCAGCTCATGCGCCAGCTCAAACAAGTCCTGAGCCTCCTGGCGGGCCGCGGCAATGGAGGAAAGGAAATCCCGTTTGTCCGGCGCACCCGTCATGCGCGCCGTCTCGATACCGGCGGCGGGCGCCGCGCAACGTGAAATCCTGATGTGTTTTGACAATCGTGAATTCGAAAGGGGCTTCGCGTTGACTAGAGTCTCCAGCTGCTTATATCTCCTCGCCAGAATATCCACGACTCTTGGATCGAAGCTCTTCGCCGACTCCGAGACAATATAGCGCATCACATCGTCGGGAGGCATGGCGCGCCGGTATTGACGGTGCGACGTCATCGCATCGAAGCAGTCGACCACCGATAAAATCCGGGCGCCGATAGGAATCTCCCCGCCTTTGAGCCCGTCGGGGTATCCGGTTCCGTCCCACTTCTCATGGTGCGAAATCACGATTGGAACTACCGGATAGGGAAATTCCACGCTGTCCAGAATCTCAGCGCCGATGACCGGATGAATTTTCATCTTTTCGAATTCGACGGCCGTGAGCTGCCCCGGCTTCGAAAGAATGTGCTCCGGGATCGCAAGCTTGCCAATGTCATGAAGCATCGCGGCCGCTTGCAGCGCCTGAAGTTCCGCCTCTCGAAGGCCCAGTTCCTTGGCGATTTCCTCCGCGTAAACCCCCACCCGCCGAAGGTGATCGTAGGTATTGAAGTCTTTTGCTTCGATGGCCAGCGCTAAAGCCTCAATTGTCCGCAAGTGCAATCCGGCCATTTCTCCGACGTGACGTTTTTCGGCTTCCAGACGTTCCAGATACAAACGGTAAGACCGATAAACCCAGTACAAGATCGGGAAGATAAGCAGCGACGCTTCCCAGCCCACAAAACGACCGATGACCTCGAGGCTTGCCGCGAGCGCGGCCCCCACCAGATAGTACGGAAACGACCAGAAGTAACATTCACGCCACGTCTTGAGGAATGGCTTTCGCTCCGTCAAGCAGACGATCGCCGCCACCGGGCATGTGTTCGCGACGAAGTATACGCACGCGGCCAGCAGCAGTACAAATGGCTGCTTGACGCCGTGGCTTGCGAACCACCGGAGATGATACCAGTACGATGTCGCGCTTATCGCGACCGCAATACTCGCGACGTTGAACAGTACCTTAATGGGGGCAGGCCTAGTCCTGGACCGCCACACACATTGCAACACCGTACCGGTGCAGGCGATGATCAGGCTTTCGGGCATGCTCATCGTGGTGACGGAGATCAGAACGAACAAGAAATTGGCCGACATCGTGCCCGTGATTCCAGGCAAATGAACCTTGAATCCCGAGGCCAGATTGGCAATGAGGAAATAGCAGAGGAACCGGGGCAGATTATCCGGGTGCCATGACATCAGATCCGCCGTCGCGGTGACGAGCCCGGCCAGTAAAGTAGCGGCCATATAGAGCTTTGCTGCGCGAGGCATGATCTATTGGCCTCCAATTAAGCACGGGTATGGCCAAGGTTCCCCAGCCCCGGAAGTCCTTCTTTTGCATCATCCAAACAGCTTGGCTCGATGACAAGGTGACAAATTGTCCCAAGGCGGCGCTGCGAGGCGACAAGTCGCCTCTAAGGTGTTTTGGCGCGTCACTAACGTTCTTGCAGTGGCGCCGGTTTAGGGGCGATTGGGGTCTCGCCGGCTTTCTGCGAAAGCACCACCGTTTTCGGATCCACGGTGATTTCCTTCAGCCGTTGCACAACTTCAGCAGTGCCGCCTTCCTGGTAACTGCCGCCTAGTTGCGCCGCCAGAAACTTCTCCGCCGCCATGAACATCGCCATGTTGTTCACCGGTCGCGCGAAGCCGTGTCCCTCATCCGGGGCGAGCAGGAACTCCACAGCAATGCCGCTCTCGCGCAGCGCGATCACGATCTGCTCGGCTTCCGCACGATTCACACGCGGATCGCGCGCGCCCTGCACCACCAGCACCGGTGTCTTGATCCTCCCCACTGCGTTCAAGGGAGACCGCTCCTTCAGCCAGGCTTGGCCTTCCGGGGTTCCCGGATCGGCCATGCGTGTATACATGATCTTGCGCTGTGCTTCCCAGTATGTCGGGATTGCGTTGAGCAGCGTCATCAGGTTCGAAGGGCCGGACACGTCAACCGCCGCGCGGTACAGGTCAGGGGTGAGCGCAATCCCTGCGAGGGCCGAGTACCCGCCATACGAACCGCCCATAATGGCGACGCGCTTGGGATCGGTTATGCCCTCGGCCACCAGGTACCTGACGCCCCAGGTGACGTCGTCCTGCATTTTTCGTCCCCACTCGCCGTTGCCCGCATTGAGATACTTTTTCCCGTATCCTGTCGACCCGCGGAAATTCGGCATCAGGACCGCATAGCCGCGATTGGCAAAAAACTGCACGAGCGGGTTGTATCCCCAGATGTCCCGAGCCCACGGTCCGCCATGCGGCACCACCAGCGTCGGCAATCCTTTTCGCGATGAACCCTTCGGCAAAGTCAAATACGCAGGGATCTCCAGGCCGTCGGAGGAGGTATACCGGATCGCCTGCATCGGCGCCAAAGCTTCACGCGCCAGCTTCTCCCGAACCCGATATTGCGCGGTCAGTCGGCGCGTCTTCCGATCGAAGAGGTATGCTTCACCTGGATCGGTGTCGCCCGAAGCAATCACCAGCCACACTCGCTCGTCGTCGGTGCGCGAGCCCAGGTTGATTTCTTTGCCCGGCAGCTTCGCTTCCAGCCATTTGCAATCGGCTTCGAAGGACTTGTCCTTGAAGTAACGCCTGGTCCGCTCATCCTGGTATGACGTCGCGACCAGTTCGCCGGTCGCTTGGGAAAACAGCGCCGATTCGAAGTCGGCGCGCTTCAGCGGATCGGATTCAACACCTTGAACCACCCCGGTCTCCGCATCGAGCAACACCAGCCCCAGCAGGTCCACTTCGTCACCTTTGTTGGTTTTCATGTAGACGCGCCTGGCGTCCTGGTGGAAGCGCACCGGCGCACAATCCTCGAAAACGTTGCAAGAGTAAATCTTCGTGAAGCCGTTCGCGTCCACCCGGAGCACTTCCTGGTCTCCGGTATTGGCCGCCCGCGTAGCCAGCCGCAATTTCCCGCCGAGATCGAAAATCCAGCCCGAGATCCGCTCCGTATTTTTGCGAATCAGCGTCCGTTCCCCGGTGGAGATTGAGAGGCGGTACAGGTCGTGCCATGCCTTGTCGCGGTCGTTCAGTCCGATGTAGAAAACATCCGCATCGGCTTTGGGCGTGCTGAGCAACTGGACCCGCACGCCTTTCAAGCCCGTCAAGTCGCGCGAGGACGGCGCATCGGCGCCCAGCGGCGCGGCCGCAGTGGCATCGACGCTATAAACGTTAAAGTTCTCATCGCCGTCGTGATCCTTGACGTAGGCGATGTACTTCCCGTCGTGGCTCCACATCCAGGTGCCGACCGGACGCTTCGTTTCCGTAGTCAACAGCCTGGCGGAGCTGAACGGCTCCTCGGTTTTCTTAACCCATAAGTTTCGCGTGTTCTTCCACGGTTTGATGAACGCGAGATATTCACCGTCCGGTGAGACTTGCGCCCCGGTGATCTCGGGATTCCCGAACAACACCTCGCGGTCGATCAGCGCCGGTGCGGAAGAGCCTTGCGCGGCGAGCGTTGAAGCCAGGGGCGCCAGCAGTAAGATTGTCGAGAGCAGCTTCTTGATCGTCATTCTCAGGATCTCCTCAGGACGTCCCCATTCCAGTCTCGCGTGACGGGACCAAAAGTTTGTAGTAGCAATAGATCAGGTACATCACCGGGAGAGCGAGCAGCGAGACTCTCCAGCCGACCGTCTGGCTGGACTGCTCGACCACCGCGGCGATCGCGGCTCCCACCAAATAGTAAGGGAACGCCCAGAGATGACACTGCTTCCACACGCCGAGTAGCGTGGATTTTGACAGGAGCGCCAGAACCAGCGAGACCATTCCAGTGTCCATCACGAAGAAAACGGTCGCCGCCGGAGCGAGCGCGATGAACGGGTGATCTCGTCCCGGCACGGCGTGGGCAGTCAGGTACGCCAGCGCCGAGCTGATGAGCACCGTCGAGGTGTTGAACAGCACCTGCACGATCTTGGGTCGGCTCTTCGTCCTCCACAGACTCTGCACCACAGTCGCGGCGAAGGCGATGGTAAGCGTTTCCACCAGGCTCAACTGGGTCAGCGCCATCAGGATAAACACGAAGTTCACGGAGATGGTGCCGTGCAGTCCTGGCAGCCGCACCTTCATCGTTGATGCGATGCACGCCAGCGAGAGACACGCCAGGTAGCGGGCTACATCCGGGAACTGGCTGAACCAGATCAGCGTTCCGGCAAGCAGCGCGTACCCGAGCGCCACACTCGTCGAGATGTAGAGTTTGGCATTGGTAGGCATGCGACGGCCTCTTGCAGAAAGTAGCAGTAATCCAGGTTCAATCCCCCCAGACGACACTAAAGTCGCCGCCGCCGACCGCAAGCGCCGTAACAAGCGCGGGCAGCTGAGTGGCTTCGCCCCAGATGACGTAGAACCCTCCACCGCCGTCATCGACGTCCCAGATCGCGGTGGAGCCCCAAAGAATCGAAAGCCCGCTCGCGTTGACGCCACTAAAGACCTGCGAACCGTAGACCAGGAGGTCGCTCCATACCGTGGAGCTTCCCCAACTCGTCGAGAAGTTGCGGCTGATCGTAACTACGTTGCTCGAGCTGCTGGTCGTGCTGCTCGAAGCTGCCGTCGCAGAAAGCGCGGGCAGGCTGGTGAGGTCCGTATTGTTGAGAGCTGCCTCAATATCGAGGTAGCCCGCGCCATACTCGAAAATATCGCCCTGGAGGGTATAAGGCGCCAAGGTGACCTGATCGTAAGCCGTGCTGGTTAACGGCAGGGTTTTCTCCGCCGTTTTCATGAGACGCGCTTTTACCTGGTCTGGCGTGAGCGAAGGGTCCTGCTGGAGAAGCAGCACAGCGGCGCCCGATACCACCGGCGTTGCCATGCTGGTCCCGCTTAGACGCAGATACGTGCTTGAGGTTCCAGTGCCGCTTGTCTGGTAGTACGAGTTAGGGACCAGGTTCACGGGGTAATTGGTCGCCAGTGTGGAGTTCGGAGCCAGCAGGGAAACTGTGCCGTTGCCCGGAGCAACCAGGTCTGGCTTTACGATGTGATCGAACGCCGTGGGGCCCTTCGAGCTGTAGCTGGCGATTACGTCGTCGCTTCGCGTGGCTGTCCCATTGTCATTCATGGCCCCGACGGTGATGACGTAAGGATCGTTGCCTGGCGCTGCAATGGTGCCATATCCGTGCTCGTCTACTGAGTTGTCGCGTCCCGAGTTTCCAGCCGCGGCGACGACCACGATTCCCGCCTGCCAGGCCGCTTCGGCGGCTTGGCACAGAGGATCGAGCAGATAGCTCTCCCACGCCGGACGTCCAA
>JBEKOZ010000190.1:0-7977 GCA_049521275.1 Bryobacteraceae bacterium
GATCTGCCGCCGCTCCTGGCTGCGCTCGAACAGGATCTGCGCTCGAAGAACCTCGGGTATCGATATCGCGTCGAGACGGATCCGGCCGCGCAGGCCCGCGTCTGGAGCTTGCGCGAAGCCGCGCTAGGCCTCTCGATGGCAATGAAAGAGGATGCGAAATCGATTCCTTTCGTCGAAGACACGGCGGTCCCGCCCGAACAGTTGAGCGAATTCATCGGGAGATTTCTCCAGCTCCTGCGCGCGCATGAAACCACGGCGGGCATTTATGCGCATGCCTCCGTCGGATGTTTGCACGTGCGCCCCGTGATCAACATGAAGACCGAGTCCGGCGTCCGCAAGTTTGAATCGATCGCGAACCAGGTGGCGGATCTGGTGCTGGAATTTGGAGGCGCGCTTTCGGGCGAGCATGGCGACGGCCTGGTGCGCAGCCCATTCCTCCGAAAAATGTTCGGCGACTCGATCTACGAGGCGTTTCGCGAGATTAAGCGAACCTTCGATCCGGAGGGAATCTTCAATCCGGGAAAGATCGTGGACGCGCCGTCCTTAACGTCGAATCTGAGATTCGGAGCGAATTACGCGGCGCGGACTCCCAAAACTTTTTTTGACTTTTCCGAGTACGGCGGATTGGCTGGCGCGGTCGAGATGTGCAGCGGCGTCGGCGCCTGCCGCAAGAAGCTGGCCGGGACCATGTGTCCTTCTTATATGGCGACACGCGAAGAATCGGACTCGACGCGCGGACGGGCGAACGTTTTGCGCCTCGCGATCTCGGGGCGGCTCGACGAAGCAGGGCTCGGCGACGACGGCGTGTTTCGCGCGCTGGATCTGTGTCTCGAGTGCCGCGCGTGCAAAACAGAGTGTCCGGTGGGAGTCGACATGGCGCGGTTTAAAAGCGAGTTTCTCGCGGACTACCATTCGCGTCACGGAACGCCGCTTCAGGCGCGCCTGCTGGGAAACATCGCCCGCTTGTCGAAATGGGGCAGCCGATTCGCGCCGTTGTCGAATTTGGCGAGGGCGCCGTTTATCGATTCGCGCCGCAAACTTCCGCCGTGGAAGCGCGAAACGTTTGCCAGGTGGGCAGCCAGGCAGCCGTCGCGGGATGAGCGGCGCGGCAAGAGCGTCACGCTGTTTAACGACACCTTCACCAACCATTTCGAACCGGAAATCGGCGCGGCGGCGGTGGAGATTCTCGAACGCGGCGGATGCGCGGTGAATGTCGTACGGCCGGAGTGTTGCGGACGTCCGCTGATCTCGCAAGGATTGCTCAGCCAGGCAAAAGCAGGCGCGGAGAAGTTGGTCGACTCGCTGTTTCCGGTCGCGGAGCGCGGAGAAAAGATCCTGTTTTGCGAACCGAGCTGTTTATCGGCGGTGAAGGAAGACGCGCCGTCGCTGCTTCGCGATGAGTCCGGGCGCAAAGCACGCGTAGTGGCCGCGGCATGCATGCTGTTTGAGGAATTCGCCGCGAAACTCGAGTTGCCGCTGCGCGCGGGGCCGAAGCGGATCCTGCTGCACGGGCATTGTCATCAGAAGTCGATGGGGATGCTGGGCGCGACCAGTTTGCTGCTGTCGAAGATCCCGTCGGCGAGCGTGACGGAGCTCGACGCAGGATGCTGCGGCATGGCGGGGTCGTTCGGATACACGCATTACGACGTTTCCATCGCCATCGCCAACCTCAGGCTGATTCCAGCGGTAAAAGCCATGCAGCCCGGCGACGTGCTGGTGGCGCCCGGAACATCGTGCCGTCGGCAGGTCGCGGATCTCGCCGGCGTGATCGCGCTGCATCCGGCCACGTTGGTTCGCGGCCTGATCGAGTGACCTGCGAAAATAAAACGGAGCCAATCCCCGATGATGCGTGTGATTCTTTTATTTGTCCCTTTCGCAGTCCGTCTCGCCGCGCAGGCTCTGCCGGCGCCGCCGGGCGCGCATCTCGTTACCGTCTCGCCCCGGGGCGTGCGCGCGAACGAGCCTTCGATCGCCGTCAACCCGCGCGATCCAAGGCAGGTGGTCGCGGTCTTTCAGCCGGCAGGCGTCGCGTACTCAACGGATGGAGCACGGACTTTCACGCCCGCCGAGCTTCCACAAGTCGCCGGCTGGCGCGGCGGCGGAGACGTGAGTGTCGCCTTTAACGACAAAGGACACGTGTTTCTCGGTTCGCTGCACTTCGACCATCTTGGAACCGCTTCCTATTGGGCGCACGGCGCCGGACGGAACGGCATCTTCGTCCGCAGGTCGCTCGATGGCGGGAAGACTTGGGAAAAAGATGCCGCGACAGTGAAGGCGTTTGAGGGCAATGAGCCGGAGATTCAATGGGAAGACATGCCCCGCGTATTTGCGGATGCTCACCCTGGGAGCCCGTTCGCGGGACACGTGTACGCCGGTTGGATCGAGTGGCAACTCGACAAGTCGATCATACTGTTTGCACGATCGACCGACGATGGCCGGACGTTCTCGGCTCCCATCCGAATCAGCACCCACGCGGGACTTCCGCGAGACGATAATGGAGGGCTGGTCGGATTCGTCGGAGTTGTCGATTCCAAAGGAACGATCTTCGCGATCTGGAACGATGGAAGTACCGTCACGTTCACACGGTCGACTGACGGTGGGAAGACGTTCGCTCCGTCCCGGCCGGTGATCGACGTGGCGCCTCCCTATTTCGGCGGCGCGGGCGGCGTACCGGGCGTTTCCCGCGTCATGGGATTTCCACAAATCGGAGTGGATGCTCACGGCAAACTGTTTGTCGCCTGGAGCGACTACAGAAACGGCGACGTGGATGTTTTTATTTCCGCATCAACCGATAGCGGAACCAGTTGGTCCAAGCCGCTGCGGGTGAACACGGACGAACTGCATAACGGCGCCGATCAGTTCTTTCAATGGATGGCGGTCGATCCGGTTTCGGGCGCCGTCTATGTACAGTTTTACGATCGCCGGGCGGATCCGCAAAACCGGAAAACGCGCGTAACGCTTGCCCGATCGGTCGACGGCGGCCGGTCTTTCCTCAACTACGACTGGTCAGACGCTCCCTTTGAAGGACAGCAACTCTTTCTGGGCGATTATACTTGGCTCACGGCATTCGAAAATCGCGTATACGGCGTCTGGACGGAAGCCACGCCTGAAGGCAGCGAGGCACCTCGAAACGACGAAAAGCAACGGAGGCAAGGCACCGTCGTGCGAGTGGGGACCGCCGATTTCTCGCAGGTCAAGTGAACGCACCGCGACGTACAGCCGTCAACTTCCGAGCCGCGACCGCAGGAGGCGGTTTTGGCCACCTTCCCTTCGACCCACTGAACCGCCATGCGTAAGCATGCGGACCTAGCGCCAAAGTCTCCGCTGCTAATTCTTGGTCAAGTTCAGCCCGGTAACAAGGACTTCCGTGTTGTGCGCGAAACGCAGCCCGTAGACACCATCCGCAGAGGCAAGCTTTCCAGGCGCAACCACGGCGGCTTTGTCGTAGCCGGCCACAACCGTCCCGTTGATCGCGCACTCCACGCGGTCGCCTTTCACCGAAATAGCGATCTCCTGCGTGACAGGCTCTCCCACGGCTGCGGCTTTGTGCACTGCCGCGTTGGCCTCGCCGCGTCTGCCGTTCATCTGAAACGGCTCCGGGGCAAATCCGCGCACAATGAAGTTGCCGTTGCCATACGCGGCGCAGTAGAGATAGCTTTCCTTGTCCGTGCCCATGCCGGTGCCGCCGATTACGATGCCGTAGGGGTGCGGGTGGCTGTTGAGGTTCATATACTTCGGTTCATTGAACGTGGCTTTCACGGTGTAATTGCCACTGGCCTGATTCGCGGGATTCCAGTAGGTGATCGCGGGCCCTGTGACCACGTGGAGCGCGCTGCCCTCTTTGCCAAACTTCGCGTCGTTAACCGTCTTTCCCTGCTTCTGCTCGCTGGCGTCGACCTTCCCCATCCAGCCCGGGACGGAGATCCCACCGCCCGCAACGCTGCGAGAGGTTTCGTCCTGGGCACGGACCGCGAGACAGGCAAATAAGAGGGTGGCGGTTGCAATGGTGGAATGGCGGACAAAGCGCATGGTTGGTCCTTTCATGATGCAATTATATGCTTAGGGCCTTCTAACGGTGGTCGCAAGCCGCTCCGCGGCCTTGGCGATGGCCTTTTGTTCGGCCTCTTCGCGAGTAACCCCGCTCGCGCGTGCGATCGTCGCCCCAGGCGATACGTTATCTGCCTTGCAATGATACACATCGCCAATTTGATAGGTCCGAAGATTTACTTCCCAGCCGCCGATTTCGAGCTTCCGCTCCGTATGGTTTTCTACCTTCATGCTTTGGCCGCGGCGGCGCCGCGTTCGACCGGGGCGCCTACCAGATTGCCCCACTCCGTCCACGAACCATCGTAGTTGGAAACCCGATCGAACCCAAGCAAATACTTCAAAACAAACCAAGTATGACTGGAGCGCTCGCCAATCCGGCAGTATGCAATCACCGGCTTCGAGCCATCCACGCCCTCCGCGCCATATAGAGCCTTGAGTTCGTCCGCCGATTTGAACGTTCCGTCGTCGTTGCAGGCTTTGCCCCAGGGAATATTTCGGGCGCGTGGGATGTGGCCACCGCGTTGGCAGGTTTCGGGAAGGCCGGGGGGAGCAAGAATTTCGCCGGTGAATTCGGCGGGACTGCGCACGTCCACCATCTCGTGCGATCGCCCCTCGTAGGCCGCCATCACCTGATCGAGAAACGCGCGCAGCGAATTGTCGGGCCCGGTGGCAGTATATTCCGTCGAACCCGGGGGCGGCACAGCGGTCGAAACTTCGCGGCCTTCGGCGAGCCATTTCTTTCGGCCGCCATTCATGAGGCGCACGTCGGCATGGCCGTACATCTTCATCTGCCACAGAGCCCATGCGGCGAACCAGTTGTTGGAATCGCCATAGAGGATCACCGTGGTAGCATTCGAAATCCCGGTCTCCGACATCAGCTTCTCAAAATGCTTCCTGGTCAGAATATCCCGTCGCACGGTGTCGCAGAGCTGCGTGTTCCAGGACCAGCCATAGGCCCCGGGGACGTGTCCTTCATTATAGGCGTTCGTGTCAACGTCGACTTCGACCAGACGAACGTTCGGGTCCGCGTGATGCTCGGCGACCCAATCTGTCGAAACAAGCGATTCAGGATGTGCGTATTCAGACATTGTGTACGATCTCCATCGACATTATTTCACGTTCGCTAGGAAGACGCCAGTATGGTAGTATGGCTCTAGTATGGTGAAGGTCACGTTCACGCTGGACGAAAACACGGTCGCCAAGCTTCAGGACGCATCCCGGCGCCTTTCCAAGCCGAAGAGCGAAGTGGTGCGCGAGGCTGTCGTCGATTATCACGCGCGCTTGGGACGGCTCAGCGAAGCGGAGCGGCTCAGGATACTGCGGGCTCTTGACGAACTTGCGCCTTTGGTTCCGAAGCGGACGCGAGCGGATATCGACCGCGAGCTGCGCGAAATTCGGCTGGCGCGGCGAGCCGGTGGGCGACGCACACGCGTGGAGTGATCGGCATTGATCTTTCTGGACACGTCGGTTCTGGTCGAAAGCTTTACCGGCAGCCAACCATTGTTGCCATCGTTCCGCGCGCTGATCCGGCAGAACGAACGTATGGCTCTTTCCTCCGTGGTGTTCTACGAGTGGCAGCGCGGACCACGTTTCGCGCAGGAACTGGACGTTCAGGAAGCTGCGTTCCCGAGTGAGGCAATTGTCCCCTTCACTCCGGAAGACGCTGCGATCGCCGGGCGCCTCTACCGATCTGTCCGGCGGGCGCGAGGGCGCGAAGTCGACCTTATGATCGCCGCTTCGGCGATTCGCCACGATGCGGAGCTGTGGACTTTGAACGCCGCCGATTTCAAAGACATTCCGGGCTTGCGCCTGCTACGCTAAATCGAATTTTTCGTGGTGCAGCAGCGGGTCGCTCTTTACCAGAACGGGTCGCCTGAGCGTTTCTTCCAGCTCTTCCAGAAACTTGTTCTGGTGAGACTTCAGCACTTTTGCAACATCGGGATGAACGCGCAGCATCACATCTTTGCTATCGACTGTCCGCGCCATCTTCCGGGCCTCGATAAGAATCTCGCTAACCACCGTTTGCACGCTCTTGACGTAGCCCGCGCCTTCGCAATGCGGACAGGGCGAACACAGAGTGCGCTCGAGCGATTGCTTCACGCGCTTGCGCGTGATGGCAACGAGTCCGAAATCGTTGAACTGAAGAATCTTGTAGGGAGCCCGATCGGCGCGCATCGCTTCCTCGAGCGCCTGCATCACCTTCTGGCGATTCTTACGCTCCTCCATGTCGATGAAGTCGATGATGATGATGCCGCCCAGATCGCGTAAACGCGTCTGACGCACGATCTCCCGGATCGCCTCGGTATTGGTCTTGACGATGGTGTCTTCCAGGCGATTGGACTTACCGACGTATTTGCCGGTATTGACGTCAATCGCCACCAGGGCCTCGGTCTGATTGATGACGATGTAACCGCCGGATTTCAGCCACACTTTCGGGCGTAATGCCTTTTCGATCTCCGCGGTGACGCCAAAAGCGTCGAAAATCGGAGCCTCGCGGGTATAAAGCTTCACCTTCGGGACCAAAGCGGGCTGGAAGCGTTCGACGAACCGCAAAACGCTTTCATAATGTTCTTCGTTGTCGATCCAGATGGCTTTAAAGCTGTCGGCCAACTGGTCGCGCAGGATGCGCTGCACGATGTCCAGATCGTGATGCAGCATGATCGGCGCGGGACGCTTATCGGCCCGGATGCGAATGTCCTGCCACAGGTTGTAGAGGAACTGCATATCGCCGGCGATATCCTCTTCACTGCGGCCCTCGGCGGCGGTGCGCGTGATGAAGCCGCCAACGGGACCAGGGCGCTTGGCTTGCAAAATGCGCTTCAAACGCAGGCGTTCTTCGTCGCTGCCGATTTTTCTCGATACGCCCATGTGTTCGAGAGTCGGCATGTAGACGACATAACGGCCCGGGAGAGCGATGTGCGAGGTGATCCGTGCGCCTTTTTGCCCCAGAGGTTCCTTGGCGATCTGCACAATGATCTCCTGGCCTTCCTTGAGCAGATCGGAGATGGACGGCTGCCCTTCAACGGGTCTCGAAACCACCCGCTGCTGGGGCCGCGCGAACTCCGGACGAACGGATTCGGGAGCCGGCTCGGCGGGAGTTTCCGTCGGTGGCGCGTCTGGGCCCGGTCCAGCCTGACCCAAAGCCGTTTGACCCAAAGCCGTTTGACCTAAGGGGGGACCGCCAGGGCGACGGCGGCGATTGCGGCGCGATCCGCGATGCGGATAACGTCCGCCGCGTTCGCGGACCGAGGCGGTGCCGCTCTCAGGCGGGGGCGCCGGCTCACCGCCGAGTGCCTGCCCGGCGGCTTGTTCGCCGCTCTCCTCACTCTCCACGGTGTCGAGTCCTTCAATATCGCCGAGAATCATCGCCTGAATATCGCGATCCTCCTCGTCGTCGAGCATGGGTGCGATGGCTGGTCCGCCTTCGTTCTCTTCCTCTTCTTCCTCTTGCTCTTGTTCGGAGGCGGATTCGGCTGCCTCTGGAGCCGCTTGATGCGCGGCGACATATTCCTCAGGCAGCGGCGGCGGAGCGGCCGCTAAAGCGGGCTCCAGCGCGGACTGCGCGTGCAGGGGAGCGTCAGGCAAGGCGTTTTCGCCGGGATAATGAATCGGTTCGTCGAATTCCTCGACCGGCTCCGGCTCATCGAGCACCGGATTCTGAGCGACTTGGGCCGAGATCGTCTCATTCAACTCCACGCGGTTCTGTTGGAGCAGAGATTCCGTCTCAAGCAACCCTGGAGACTTTGCGGCCTGTGGTGCTTCCCGGTACTTCCTGAGCGATTCCCCGGGCAGAATCAGTGGCGTAACCTCTTCCGAGGTCTGTTCCGGCGCCAATTCTTCAGGCTCCGCCGCTTCCGTTTCCTGCCGGTCGCCGCGCGTCGATGGCTGACGGAAGGCTGCGTCGGAGCCGGACTGCCTTTGCTCCGCTCC
>JBEKOZ010000191.1:0-12938 GCA_049521275.1 Bryobacteraceae bacterium
AATTGCACGTGCACGTCAGCAGCAAGAGAAGACCCAGCAGGTTTCGATCTCCCGCTTTGTGGGCCGAGACCTACGACCAAGAAAGGAACCGATGGGAATGAACGCTCACGTCACCATTTAGCGAGGGATGAAAATGGGGTTCAGCGGCGATACCCTATAAGCGTCGCCGGAGTCGCACCGAGGCTGACCGTTATTTTGGCGCCAAGAGCCCGACTTGTGAATGTGGTCCGTGACGCGGATCTTTTTCCAATTGGAATAGCGAAGTGTTGCCTTCCGCGGCGCAAGCCACGGGAGAGCACGGGAAGGAAATTCTCTCAATCCCATGCGTCCTGCACTCGGGCGACAATCCGGCGACAAGAAGGAGGCCGCTATGGATGTTGTTTGTCGCCGATGCGCAGGCTTAGACGTTCACAAGCAATCGATCAGCGCCTGCGTGATGATTTCCGGTCCGAGAGAGGAGGCCGCCAGCGTCGAAAAGCGGACGTTCGGAACCTACACCTCGGAGTTGGTGGGATTGCAGCACTGGCTGAAAGGGTGCGGAGTCACACACGTCGTAATGGAGTCCACGGACGTGTATTGGCTTCCCGTGTGGGGACTCTTGGAGGATACGTTCGCTCTGATGCTGGTCAATCCCCAGCATTTTCGCGCCGTGCCGGGCCGAAAGACGGATCAAAAAGACTGCGAATGGCTAGCGCAGTTATTGCAGTACGGGCTGTTGCGAGGAAGCTTTGTGCCTCCGCAGGAGATTCGTGAACTACGCGAACTGACGCGTAATCGAGTAAAACTTCTGGGCCAGCGCAACCAAGTGCACAATCGCATTGAGAAGCTTCTACAACAGGCGAACGTGAAGCTGTCGTCGGTGGCGACCGATATCCTCGGGGTCACGGGAAGAAGCATTCAGGCGGGGCTTCTGGGAGGCAATGAGGATGCCAGATCCCTTGCCGATTGCGCCAAGGGTACGTTGCGGCGCAAGAAAGACCAGCTAGAACAGGCGTTGCAGGCGAAGCTGACCAGCCACCAGCGATTCATGCTGCGCGAATTCCTCGACGATCTTAAATTCCTAGAGGGAAAGATCGGCCGCCTCGAGGAGACGATTCAGGAGCGTGTCACTCCGCACGAAGAAGTGCTGAATCGGTTGAATACGATTCCCGGCATCAACCGCTTGACCGCTTCCACCTTAATCGCAGAACTCGGCGTAGCGATGCAGAAGTTCCCCGATGCCATGCACTTGGCCAGTCGGGCTGGGCTTTGTCCGGGAAACTGCGAGAGCGCAGGCAAGCGCAAGAATCACGCGTACCCGCAAAGGAAACCCGCATGTGCGACGCGTGCTGTGCCAAGCCGCGTGGGCTGCTGCCCACACGAAGCACTCGTATCCGTCTGCTCTGTTTTATCGAATCGCCTCCAGAGCCGGCCGCAACAAGGCCCTCATCGCTGTCGCACGACACTTAATCGTGATCGCCTATCACCTCCTTCGCGACCCGGTCGTGTACCGCGACCTGGGCGAGAACTACTTCGATACCCTCCACGCAGAACGAACCAAACGGAGACTCGTAAAACGGTTGGAACACCTCGGCCATCAGGTCACTCTGAGCCGCAGACAGCCGTGATCAAGCAGTATTTTCGAAGGAAATAACGGGGAAGCGTGGCAGCGGCAACGGAGACTCTCGGGCAATTCGACCTTATTCCGGCGCCGCCAGCCACCTCTTGCAGCGATGAGATCGGCGCCGGAGACGCCCAAACGGTTCTTAAACCCGCCACTTGCGGCAACCATGGCCGCTAAAGGCCGAAATTGCAGTGAAACAACGGGCAGAGAGAGTTCGAACAACAATAACTGGCTCCCCAAGAATGAGGATTTACAACTTCCCTCCATTGATTCCCTCCCGTGTCGGGGGCCCGCCATGGATTCGAACTCGGTCTTGCCAACGCCGGTATTCGCAAGGATCAAACCGCTGGAGGGCCGTAAACCAAGGGCTGTAGGTTCGAATCCTTCGCGATGAGCCAAGTTTATCCGCTACGAGTTCTCTCGCCCTTGTGGTTGGCGGCGGTACCGCCGCCACCGCCCAAAATGGCCAATACTAGGGGAAAGCGCCGCTCTCAAGACGTGCGCAGGGCAACCTGCATGGCCCAGAACGGCGACGCCGCTGCCCGAGGGGGCAACTTT
This sequence comes from Bryobacteraceae bacterium, assembly GCA_049521275.1. Taxonomy (GTDB): domain Bacteria; phylum Acidobacteriota; class Terriglobia; order Bryobacterales; family Bryobacteraceae; genus Palsa-187. The sequence continues at coordinate 2,162 of JBEKOZ010000191.1, forward strand.
CTCACCCTCTCTCTGAGGGCTGCAACTTCGGTTAACGGCCACGGCACCGGGCGCCGAACGCGGTACATGGAGCCGAGGGTGCGAGGTTCTCTCCTGACCAGGCAATGGCACGGACATCAGGCCTGCTGCCCACATTCGCCGGATGAGGGCCGAATCGACATTGCTGTGCGGAGGCCAGCGGGCTTAGAACAGTTGCCAAAAGGCGAGCGTCGGGTCGGCGATCTGCAGAATCTGCGCGGCCGCCGTCTCCAGGATCGCCTGAAACGACAGTTGGCTCGTATGCCCGGCGCCGTCGGTCACCACACTGAGCGTGCACGATCCTCCTCTAATGTCGCAGGCGTTCGCGCCGGCGTAATTGATATCGACGTCGTAGAGCTGGAGGTAATTCAGAGGAATCGTCCCGGCCACGATGCTGACGGCGGGGTTGTAAACGTTGCCAGGTCCGTAGACGGTTCCCAGTTTTGTGCCGTCGAAAAAGCTCTGCATGTAGTTGTAGAGAGCTTGCTCGTACGAAAGATCGGGACACGTCTGGGTGCCGGGCAGAGTGCATCCTTCCGCTTGGGCATCGGCCGCGCTGTCGGTGATTCCTCCAGTCGACTGGAATCCGCCGAACACTTTCGAGACAAAAGTAAAGCTTCCCGGCAGCAACGTAATTCCGTTTTCTGAGGTCTGCGCCAGCCACCGGACCCCCCATTGACCGACATCGCCACCACCCAGCGGGTTGATGAGAACGCTTCCGGCCCCAAAACCATTTTCCTGGATAGATTTCAGATTGAGCCCGCCGACGAGCGGGTCGGCGAAGTAAGCGATCACCGATTCTTCGGCGGCGCAGTCCATGATCTTCGACAAGTCCGGACTTCCGCAGACCGATGAGAAGCCAGGCGGTACCGAGTACGTGTTGTACGGCGTTCCCGTGGTATTCGCCGGCATGCCGATCGGGGCGGCCGGACTTAAGAAATTGGGGAGCCCGTTCCCGGTCGTCATCACCAGGGTGAGACCGCTGAAGGATTCGCTAAACAAGTCGATGGCATCCTGCCAGGCCTCGATGAATGCCCGATCCGAGTTCTGGTAGGAGGGCGGGAAGGTCAACGCCATCAGATAATTCCACTTGTAGAAGTTCAACGGATCGTTCTTCTGGTTGGGCAGGATCATTTCCGACGACGATGCCGTAGGGCCGGCGATCGAGACGGAGACCACGTCGGGATTGTTGCCGAACTTCTGAGCGAGCGCGCGCACGAAGGTCGCCCAGGCGCTCTTATAGTAGGGGCTCCACGGCAGGGGCAGCGGCAACAAAGGCGTCGAGCCGGATTCCGCCTCGAGGAAAGTCACATATCCACAGTCCTGCGGGACCAGCGAGGGGCGCGGCGGATCGTAGGGGACGTAACTCGGATTGAGCGTGCCATCCGGATTTGCTTCCGGCAGTGCGCCGAACATCGCGTCGCACGACGCCATGTTGTCGAAAACCCATTGCGGCGAGCTAAAGCCGGGGTTCACGCCGATCTGAACGGTTTTGCGCGGCTTGCCGGGATTCGACCGGTTCCATGCGTCCACGGCGCTCAAAACATCTTCGAGGTCGTTCCAGGTGTAGACGCCGGGAGCGGGGTTCAGGTCGCTCCATCGAATCTCCGCATCGATTCCGGAGACAGCCGGATTCGCTACCAGCGTAGCCGTCTTGGCGATGAGGCACTGGTCCTGCGTCTGGTTCGTCGCCGGGGTACATCCCGGAGTGGTGCGGGCGTAAATCCCCAGCGGCTGGCGAAGTATAAAACTCTGGGCGTCGGCCAGGTGCGCGCCCGAGATTGCCAACAGGCAAATAAATGAGTAGCGATGAGACATATCTAATTCCTCCGTTTTGATCCGGCTCGCCACCGCTTGTGATAAGCTTGGCGTCGCCATCGCACAATCTTGTCACGTGAAATCATCAAAAACTCTTCAATGCCATCGGTCAGAACGGCAACAATCGGACTAACGCTGGGCCGGACTGACACTTGATCGCTCTTCAGAAAAGGGCCCCCAGATAGCAAGGTAACTCGGAGCGAAACAGCGCGATTCGCGCCGACAGCAGGAATGCTCACGAACGACATCGATGTTTGTGATGTCTGTCCCACTGTGTATGGATCCAAATAACCTGAGTCAGAGCGGTAGGGCGACGCGTCTGTCTCCCCGTAGTAGCTGATGTAGACTTGCGCATTGGTCCAGACACCGTCCAAAAGGTATTGCACGGCATATTGGTTGGAAGTCATCGGATAAGTGTAAGCGTCGCCCGTATTCGGATAGGTCGCCTCTGGGCTATCCGCACACGCCGGGGAGATCGGGGTGGGGGGCAAAATCTGCTGACCGGAAGCAACCGAAGCGAGTGCGGCCAATAGCACCGGCACAAGCAAACGACGTGAGCTCATAACAAACCGGAATCTATCTTTCGACTTTCCCGGAGTGAATAACATAATCTCTTTGCCTCGATTCGTGTCGAGGACCGACAACGTTGACTCCAACTGTTCCGAAGGATTCTAGATTAACCCGAAGCGCGAATCCTTGATACCCGCACGTTTGCGTAGGGGCTTACGGAAACAACCCTCCCGCAGACGGGGAGGCGGTGTGGTCTTAAGAAGGTATCCGCATGCGCCCGCGAAATAGGTCAACTCGTCGTGATCACTGTCGTGTTGGTCGCGACTCCGTTGATGGTTATGATCAGATTGTGATTGCCGGGGGCTATCGTAGGGATCTGAATATCCGCCTGATAAACACCGATCAATCCGGGCGTCAAGCCGATGTAAGGGATATCCGGCATGAGCGTGCCATCGAGCGTTGCCGAAGAGGTCTCTGTCAGTGGAAACTGCGCGCTCGGCGTCGGCTGGCCCGTAACCAGCGTGCTTCCCCCTTCGACCGGTCCTCCGCCGGTGAAATAAACGACAATATAGCTGCCCGCCGGGGCCGGCGCTCCGGGGGCGTTCAATGTATATGACGGAAGGTTCTGAGCGACGGCTCGCGCCGCCCCATAAATGAAAACGCCAGGGACCGCGGTCGCCGGAATCGGCACAGCCACGGCGTTGCTCAGCGTCTGGGTGTTCGTTACGACGACCGTCGCAAGTCCCGGCGGAATATCCAGAGGCATTTGGGCATTGATCTGGGTCGGGCTGACGTAGTACAGCGGCGCCGGCTCGCCGTTGACGGTCACGCTCGCGTTGGCAAGCGAGAAGGGCCACGTCGTGGTGATCGCTTCCCCGTTGTTGGTGGACATATCGGATCCGTAAATACTGAACAGGCTGCCGGGAGGAGTGCCTCCCGAAACGCCTGCGGCGTTCGCCACCGAGACTCCGGGGTTGGTGAACGTGGAGTGCGCAGCGCTGGTAAACATGTCCGTAGCCGCCGCGCCGATCACGGTAAAATCCGAGCCATCAGTGGAGCTGATGCTATAGGAAAGCGTGTAAGTCACGCCGTCCGGATCCATCACCGTCGCGCTTCCGGTACATCCGGTCGAGAGCGTGTAGGTGCCGCTGATCGAGTCCGGTGTCGCGGTTCCGTTCGTCGAGATGGACCAATTGCCGGAGATCGCGCTAACACCGTCAAACTGGAGCAAGCCCGAAATGTTATTCACTCCCGTGATCGCGCCCCCAGCCAGTGAGAATCCATTGCCGCTGAAGGCGAAGACGCCGGAAAGTGTGCTGGCCAGGCACGAAGCAGGAAGCGTATCGCCATTGCCCGTCAGTTCGTACGTCGCATCTTCCCCGACCATGAGAAAATGAACGCCGCTGTCGTACGGAATCAACGTGTAGGACGCCGTATCTCCCGTCGAGAAGTTGAGAGAGCCGACGCAATTGGACGGGATCGCATACGTTCCGCCAAGCGACAGTGGAACGCCCGGGTTCGTATTGGTGTTCGTAGCTAGAGACGCCGTCACCTGGCTCACACCGTCAAAAGTAATCGTGCCGGTGGACTGATAGGTCTTGTTGAGGGCCACTCCCCCGGTTACGTCCCGTCCAGTGAGGTCGAAGTGGTACGTTCCGGTCAGGGTTGCGGCCGTACACGTCTGGGCGTGCGCAAGAAACGGCATCGCCGCAAAACATAGGCTCAGCACAATATGCCGTCTCACAGAGGCCTCCCGGTTCCAGCCCAGATACTCACAGGGCTTGCGCTGAGCAGGGAGAAATCCTTCCCCGCGGAGCCGGTAAATTCGAGCGTCAAAACGTACGCGTTCCCCGACGTATCGGTAACATTGGCCGTACCCGCGCAATTCGACTCCACGGTGAACGTTCCCGTTTCCGAAATAGGCTTGGAGCCGGTGCCGGAGGCCACTGTCGCGCTGATAGCGATGGCGTTGGTTCCACTGATCGTGATGGTCCCGAGTATATTGAAAACGGTCGAAATCGTGGTCGACGTCAATAAGAATCCGGAACCGTTGAAAGCGTACGTGCCGGCCGGAATACTCTTGGGGCAAGTCGTCGGCAGCAACGACCCGCTTCCGCTGAGCGAATACGACGCGTCCTGACCAGTGAGAATATAGTCCTTGCCCATGTTGTAGGATTCGAGCGTGAACGATGCCGCGTCGCCGCTCGTGATGGTCAGGACGCCGACGCAGTTGGACTGAAGGCTATACGTTCCGGAGAGCGTCTGCGGCGTTCCCGCAGCGTTGTTGGTGTTGTTCGTCAGCGTGAACGTCACTTTGCTGAGGCCGTCGAATAACACCGATCCCACACTTTGCGTGGCGTTCGAGAAAGAGACCGAGGAGCTGAGATCTCTTCCGGTGAAGGTTGCGGAATACGTTCCGCTCAATGAGGATGAGGAGCAGATTCCTCCCCCGATTTGTGGCTGCGCCAGAAGCGGCACAGCCAGCAGGAATGGCATGCACAAAACGAATCTCATTCGCCGAAGTCCCCCGGAATCCATCTTGACAAACCTCCACTCAAAATAAAACCATTCGCGACATTGCTTAGCAAGGTAATTCGGAGCGAAACAGCGCTATTCGCGCCGACAGCAGGAATGCTCACGAACGACATCGATGTTTGTACAACATAATCTCTTTGCCTCGATTCGTGTCGACGACCGACCACGTTGACTCCAACTGTTCCGAAGGATTCTAGATTAACCCGAAGCGCACCTCCCTGATACCCGCACGTTTGCGTAGGGGCTTACGGAAACAACCCCTCCCGCAGTGCGCGGGCGACTGCTTCGGATCGCGAATGTACGTGCAATTTCTCATAAATCGAGCGCAGGTGAAAGCCGACGGTGTGTACGCTGATCCCCATCGCCGCAGCGGCCGTCTTGTTCTGATGGCCCTCGGTCAAAAGCTTCAACAGGCGCATTTCCTGCGGGGACAGGCTCGCCGAGGATTGTTCGGGCGTTTGCGACTTGCGCAGCAGCTCCACCACGCGAATAGCCACCTCCGGCGACATCACTGCTCCCCCTTCGGCAATCTCCCGGAGCGCTTCGAGCAGACGGGGAGGCGGTGTGGTTTTAAGAAGGTATCCGCATGCGCCCGCGCAAATCGCCTGGAAAATCCGTCCGTCGTCCTTATAGACGGTCAACAGAACCGGCGCGATCGAAGGATACTTCGCCCGCAGGATGCGGACGCCCTCAATGCCGCTGATCCCAGGAAGTCCGATGTCGACCAGTGCTACCCGGGGCAGGTTCTGTCCGATTCCCTCGAGAGCCGCTTCCATCGACGCATAGACATGCCGGCACTCGAAGCGCTCGGCGCTGTTGATCAGAAACGAGAGACCCTCGCGGGTTTCCTTCTGGTCCTCAATGATCGCAACGCTGATGGCTCGAAGTCAAGTGCATGCTTCCACCCAACTGCTGCGATCGTCTTCGCATATTCGCAATGCCCGTACCGCCGGTCCATCCGGGAGGCTTCTCTTCCGGTCTCAATCCCGTGCCGTCGTCTTCTATGGTGAGCACTGCCGCCCGATCGGCAATCTTCAGCTCCGCCTTGACCGCCGTGCAGCGCGAGTGACGGGCGGCATTGTGGATGCATTCCTTGAAAATCAGGAAGACCTGCCGCCGAGCCTGTAAACTCAATTCCGCGCTCTTTCCCCGCGGCGGCGTACGCAACTCGAAATCGATCCCTTGGGAGGAGAGCAGATCGATGGCGAATTCCCGCATGCGCCGGATCAACGACTCCATGCCATGCGCCTCGGAGCGGATAGACCACACGATGTCGCTCATGGAATCCACCAGCTCGCGGGCGAGAGTGGCCACGCGCTCCAGCGGCTCGCCGGCGCGTCCCTGGCCATTGGCGTTGACCCGTGCAACCTCGCTCAGGATGGCGATTTGTGCCAGGCTTGCGCCAATGTCATCGTGCAGGTCCGTGGCGATCGTGGTTCGGATGCGCTCCAGACTCACGGCTTGCGCAACGCGATGCCGGTGCGCCGCAAACACGCCTGCGATCGCCACCGCGACCGCCAGACTTTCAAACCACCAGCGTCTCCATACCGGCGGCAGCACCACGAAATCGATCCCGGCCGGCGCCACACTCTCCTGGCCATCCGAAGTGACGGCTTTCACCAGGAAATGATAAGTCCCTGCGGAAAGGGCCGCGTAGTTGACCGAATGCTGGCTGCGCGGCGGACTCCAGTCCGCGTCCGCCTCCTGCAGTTTATAGGAGTAGCGAAGCATATCTCCCGGCTCATAATCGATGCCCACGAAATCGACTTGCAGCCGGTTCTCGGAGGGCTTCAGTTCGAGTCGCGAGATGCGCGTCTCCCCCACCTGCGATACCGGATACGCCACGCCGCCGATGCGCAGATCCGTAATGAAAATCCTCGGCGGCGCCACCGGCCGGTCGGCCGTAGGGATCAGCGCCGTGGGAATGAACTTCGACAGACCCTGCGTGGTCGCAAACCACAGCGAGCCGTTCCGATCGCGGAATGCCGACCTCAGCGCGCCGTGCGCCAGTCCGTTGGCGCTGGAAAAATGGCGGATATTGCCGGTTCTTGGTTCCAGGCGATCCACGCCCTTACCGGTGCCGGCGTAGATTCGCCCCTGCCGGTCGCTGGTAATGCAGGCAATGCGGTTGCTGGCCATCCCGCGAGCCGTCGTATAAGTCTCCACTCGTAATTGCGGGTCCCCGGTATTTTCGACTCTGCCGAGTCCGCCATTCGATCCGATCCACAGCGCGTTTTCCTCGGCCAGAAGCGCGTTGATCGATCCCCCAGGCACGCCGTCGCTCGTTTGAAAGTACTGGAACCGGTTGCCGTCATAGCGGTACAAGCCGCCAATATACAGCCCCATCCAGATATTCCCTTGCCGGTCCTCGGCAAATGAGCTCACCAGATCGTTGCGCGGCCCGCCAGGGGAAAGCGGAGACGGAAAGGTGAAAACCTTGTTTGTCCCGGGGTCCCAGCGCATCACCTTGTCTCCATTCTTGGACTGGGCTGATGCCCAAACGCCTCCTTTCGAGTCTTCGAAAATCCTAAAAATAGTGTTGCTTGTATAGCAGGTCTGCGAATTGCCCCGGCTGAGATCCTCCGCTTTTCGAGAACCGAACCGGCACAGCCCCCTGTCCGTCGCGCCCCACCATTCTCCCGTTCGACTTTGGAGCAAAACCCGATCCCATCCCCAAGTGGCTTCTTCGCTAAATCGCCCCAGTGAGACGCTGTGGAACCGAATTCCGTCAAAAATGTCGATCGAATGGGTCTTGTTCCCCGCTCCCGAGGTGACCGCCAGAAGTTCGCCGGCGCGGTCTTCGAACACCGAAAATACGCGATCCGTCGCCAGCCCGTCCTGTTCACGATAGGTGGTGAAGCCGGCGCGGTCGATCCGCATGACACCCGCCCCTTCGGTCCCGGCCCAAATGTTTCCGGCTTGATCTTCACTGAGCGCGCTCACCTGCCGGTCGCTCAATCCCTGATCGCGCGTCAGGTTCTCGATCAGCGGCCGTTGGCTATTTCCCCAGCTCAGCCTGCTGATTCCTAATCCTGTCCCAACCCAGAGACTTCCATCCGATCCTTCGTGCAGCGCGGTCACATCTGTACCGACCAGCCCTGAATCGTGTGCATAAACCTGCTCCAGGCTCCAACCACCCGTCGCCCCTTGGCTGATCATCGCCAGGCCGCCACGCATGGCCGCCCACAACCGGCCCTTGGAGTCAAACATCAACATGTTCACCCAGTCGCCCGGCAATCCATTCTTTTTGTTGAAATTCTGGACGATTCCGTGCGGTCCGGATTCGTAAATACCACTGGTCGAAGTCCCGACCCACAAATTGCCGGCCCGGTCTTCTATCATGTCGTTGATGGTCAAAGGGTCGATCCCCGGCAACTCCCTCCGGCGAAACTTGGGCGGCTCGGTCCATTCGAACAGCCCACCCGGAGTCGCAGCCAGGATTGCGCCGGACCGCAGCTCTAACAGTGTTCCGATGTTGTTTGCCGCAGCCTCCGGCGCCAGGCGGTAATTCGTAAACCGAGCGCCCCCGCCCAGGGCCGCGATATGGCTAAGGCCTCGTGGTGTGCCGAGCCAGTAATCGCCCGAACGCGTCTCGATCATCGTGTTTACCAGATGGTGCGGTAACCCTTCCTCCACGCCATAGGTAATAAAGCGGTAGCCGTCGAATCGGCACAGGCCTTCACTAGTGCTGAACCACAAGAACCCACGGGAATCGGCCAAAATGCTGTATACGCTATCCGCCGCCAGTCCGTCGGCGATCGAGTAGGTGCGGATCGGAAGCAGCTCACTCCTCAGAAAGAAGGGGAAAATCGCCACGCCGAGAATGATCGCCCGCCATCTCATCCGCGCCTCCGCTGTCCCATATGTCCCATACATTCTACGCCAGCCGTTCCTCCGAACTTGACCTACGCGAATGCGCGGGTTGTAGGTGACTGTGTTATTTCTTACAATCGCCGTACCGTGAAGCGCCCCCGGCGCGTTCGGAGGCGCGGCGGGTCTACGCCGCTTATGTTACTCGATCCGCGAGTAGCGCCTCGTTAGTCACCTCAGATGTTGGTGCTGGCGTTCCAAGCCATGGATTTCTACGACCCACTCAGTCCCCGCGTGTCAACTACGAGGTGGCCGCGAATGTTCGGGTCCCCGCTATCGAATCGAACTTTGATTCACGGGAATCGGGTGGCATCAAATCAAAGCAGCCGAAGGTCAATTCGGTCGCCGACCCCTCTGGACTTGCTATTCCGGACACGCAGAGGGATGAATGTGTCTACCGCCGAGGTGGCGGGAAACAACATGCGGATGGAAACGAAATTCCTGCGGCTTCGCACGCCGGTGGAGCTTGGCTCCCGGTTTGGGGACTGGAGCGTGTGCTGGTTGGGCGGCTGGGGAAAACCGGATGTTTTACCTCGTGATGCTGGTAAAGCTCAAGCCGCTGCTTTCCATTTGCCGGCCCGCTGCGGCGCGGGCAGCGATGACTCCCTCGCAGGACGGGCTTTAACAAAGGCAGAGAAAGACAAAAAAGCCGCCGCCGGACATATGGCCCAGCGGCGCTTTGGAGTGTAGAAGTTTACTTGGAGCGGTATACGCGCTCGCCATCGGTGCGCGACGAGGATTCGACAGGAATCTCCATTTTTTTGACGACCGTGCCGCTAATGAAGCCGCGCACACTATGCGCCTGCCAGTCCGTAGCTTTCATCAGGTCCTTCAATTGTCACGCCGCCTGACCGTTTCAGCAGGTCGAGGATCTTGGCGGTCTTGCTGCCGTGGCGCACCGTGGCGGTTTTCTTGGCAGGAGGGGCCTTGCGGGGCGGCCTTGCCTTGGCGGCCGCGACGTGGGCGCGGCGTTTCGCAACACCGGCCTTCTTCCTTGCCGTTACCGGCGTCTTTTCCGTCTGTTCTCCTGGAATCAAGGTGGTCATTATTGTCCTTCTTGGGCGGCGTTCAGCCGGCCCATGACACTGGTCACTCCCTTCGCTCAAAAACGCAAGTTCCTTGTTGAGCGCGCTCGAAAACCGCCGCTGGGTCACTTGATGCGCTTTTTTTCCGGACCCGCGATCATCAGGAGCAGCGGCGCCGCCACGGGCGGCAGATCTTCAATCTCGATGTGAATGGCGAACCGCTCACTACCGATCTGGCAGACGATGGTCTGGGAGGAGGGTTCCTTAGGCGGGGGAAACGGCAGGATCTTGTTCTCAGTGTTTCTCATGCGGACACGACTATACCTCCAAGCCGAGCCCGTCAGGTTTGGGGCGATGTTAAACGCCCTTAGTTTTGAAATCACACTCCGACCAATAATCGCGAAGCCAGCCGTTCTGGAAGGCCCGGATGGCTTCTCAGACGGGCGAGCCCTCGTTTCGGAAAACAACGGCGACGCGCAGGCTTACCGATTCATAGATAGAGCCGGAAAGCAGCATTTCCTGGAAGATTCGCCGCCGCCGCGCCGTTTAGGATGGACTCGCACCGGAGGTGGCGGAGTTCCGGTTCGAGGCGCGGAACTGTTGCGACGGATGAATGAAATTCGCGTCAGTAAGCCAGCGCCCGTGCGAGAATTCATCGATCTAATGGACCTCACCAGCCGAGCCGCGGACCTGTTTCGGGTTCAGCCGCCCCAGGAAAAACAGCGCTTTCTCAGATTAGCCCTGAAATCTCCCTCAAGCGGGCGGTTGCAGACCGAGTTCGATCAGCCATTTGAAAGCCTGCGGCGCTCGAACCAATTAAGTAAAAGAAAACAAAGGAGAGAAGAAATGCCGACTACCGATTCTGAAATTTGGCTCCCCAGGAAGACCAGACGAACCCGTCTCCGGAGAATTATTACCGCCTCTATATATAGGAGAGGAAAAGCGGTAAGAATGCGGGCCTACGGGGAACCTCCCCTTTGACGCGTCATTCTTAAGTGCGC
>JBEKOZ010000192.1:0-7904 GCA_049521275.1 Bryobacteraceae bacterium
CTACGTTGGGTCAGCGCCTTCGTGAAATCAGCGACAGGGCTCTAGCCTCTGGCGTAAAGACCCTCTCTCGCGAACAAATTCAGAGAGTGATCCTAGAAACCAGAGGCGGCTCGGCACGCTGAGGTAAAAGAAATGGTTAGGGTATTCCTAGATGCGGGCGTGCTGATCGGCGCATTCAAGGGAGAACCGGATGTCAGAGAACCGGCCTTCGCGATTCTAGGTTGCCCGCTCCTCGAATTCTGGTATAGTCCATTGCTGCATCTTGAGGTGACCCTTCAGGCAGTTCATCATAAGCAAGCCGAGGAGCTAAAGTTCTACGACGAGTACTTTGGGCATGCGAACATGTACGGAGGTCTCGATAGGACGTTTGAGATTGCGGCGCCCGATGCAAAGCGACACGGTATCCCCGTAGTCGATGCACTCCACGTCGCGGCTGCGAATCTCTCAAGGTGCGCAGCGCTCATCACCACGGAGAAGCCGACCAAGCCCCTATTCAGAACCAGTCTAGTCAAAGTTGTTAGCCTTCAGGCGGGGCATAAAGGTTCCCAAACCATACGGCAGCTCACGGGCGCGTGAGCCGCAAGGCTCGCCGAAAACCCGACAATGGCGTAGAAAGGCCCCAAGAAACGGGGGCGGATTCTCACCCGCCCCCAGGAAATTACCCGGCTGAATTAGTTGTTGCTGACGGCAACTTTGATTTGGCGGGGCTTGGCGATTTCCTTCTTCGGAAGGGTGATCGTCAGCACGCCGTTCTTGTAATCCGCTTTGACGTCGTCGAAGTTCACGGTCTCCGGCAGCGCAAACGCTCGCTCGAAAGTACCGTAGGAACGCTCGACGCGATGCCAGCTTCCTTCCTTCTTCTCGTTCTCGAACTTGCGCTCGCCGCGAAGAGTCAGGGTGCCGTTTTCCACCCGCACATCGATGTCTTTCATATCGACATCGGGGATGTCGGCCTTCAGGACCAGGTCGTTTTCCGTCTCTTTAATGTCCACGGCCGGTACCCATGGCCGGCCATTCGGCTCAGTAAACAGGCGGTTCATGGTGTCCTGGAAAGCCCGGAGTCCGGCAGGAAACGTCTCGAAATCTGCAAAGGGAGCATATTTGATAATCGACATAGTGTATTAACCTCCAGCTATCTGCTGCTAAAGTTACTATATAATATGCTCTTCTTACTGTCAAGTATTCTGTTCAAGAAAATTCTTCAGTAAGTTATATATTTATTTTCAATCAGATATAGATACCAATCGCACCAGCAAGTCCCATCCTCCTTACAAAACATGAGAGCCAACAGGGAGAGTCATTATATGATTGGACCGTGAACGAGTCCCTTCTCGTCAACACGCTTGGACACTCGGCTGGAGTTCTGATCTTCGGCATCTTCCTCTATTTGTTGCTCCAGGACCGGGCGGCGCGGAGGCTTCGCGGGAGCACGAAATCGATGCTGGCCGCGGCGCTGGCCCTCGCCTGGAATCTCGCTTCGCTGCTGGTGCTGGGGACGAACACGCCGGGCAGCATGTTTTCCAACATCACCGTGGCCATCGGATTCTCGGTGCTGAGCCTGTTGCCGGCCGTGTTGTTCGACCTCTGTTTGCAGGATCGTTACCGGCTTTTGGCGCGTTGCGGATATGCGCTCAGCGGCGTCGCCATTGCGCTGCATGTCGCGGAGCTATTCCGGGAAGGCGCGCGTTATCACCGGCTCGGATTGCAACTGATCACCGTCGGATTCGGACTGCTCACGTGTTTCGCCGCGGTGGGCTTTTTCGCCTCACTCGACCACACGCGCCGCGCGACCACCTCGCGCCTGGTCGGCACCATGTCTCTGTTTCTGCTGGCCATGTCCTTTGTCCACCTGGGCGGCGGACATGCGGCGCAGGTCTGGTCGCGCGAATTGGCCTTTCATCATGCGGCGATTCCGCTCGCTCTGCTGGTTCTGCTTCAGGACTATCGCTTCGTGCTGCTCGATGCGTTTCTGCGCTTCCTCGCGAATGTTATTCTTGCCGCGTTGTTCACGGTTGGGGTCGCGCAGGCGTGGCGGCACGGGTGGTTGTCGCAGACTTCGACTCCCTTTCATCAGGCGCTGCTGCTGGCCGGAGCATGCCTTCTGCTGATCGTGTTCGCGATGCTGCGCGGCTGGGTGCAGAGGCTGCTGACCCGGCTGGTGTTCCGCCGCCCGGATCAGGAGCCACTGCTCCACAATCTGAAATCGCCGATCCGCGACGAGGCCGAATATGTCCGCGCCGCGGCGGGCGAGATCGGGCGATTCGTGGGCGCCGAAGCGTCCCTTGCGGATGACCGTAAACTGCGCGATCTCGACTTGCGGCGTCCGGCTCTGGTGGGCCAGTTCTCGAGAGGGCGGGCGGAGCTGGAGGATCAAGGCGTCGAGGTGATCGTGCCGCTCAGGTTCGCTTCCGGCGATGCGCGTTACGTGCTGTTGGGCCGGCGCTTCGGCGGACGCCGCTATTTGAGCGAGGACCTGCTCGCGCTGGGCCGCGCAGCCTCACTTATCGTCGAGCAGATCGAACAGTTTCGCGAATCTGAAATGCGCCGCCTGGTCTCGCAGGCGGAGTTGCGCGCGCTGCAATCGCAGATTCATCCGCACTTCCTGTTTAATGCGCTCAATACGCTGTACGGCATTATTCCACGGGAAGCCAAGGGCGCTCGCGAGACCGTGTTGAACCTTGCCGACATCCTGCGCTATTTTCTGGAAACGGGCAAGACTTTCCTGCCGCTGGAGCAGGAGCTGCATATCATCAAGGCTTATCTCGAAGTGGAAAAGCTGCGTCTGGGAGAAAAGCTGCGCGTCGAAATCGACGTCGATCCCGACGCACTGCACATCCCGATACCGATTCTCTCCATTGAGCCGTTGATTGAAAACGCCGTCAAGCACGCGATCGCGCCCAAGGTGGAAGGGGGAGTGGTCCGCCTCGACGCGAGGCTCATGGAAGGCGCGCTGCATGTGGTGGTCAGCGATACCGGCTCCGGCTTTCGACCGGCGGGTGGCGCAAAATCGGGTGTCGGACTCGAAAATGTCACGCGGCGTCTGCAACTTTGCTACGGCGCGCAGTCCCAGATCCACATTGAGTCCGGCGCCCGCGGCAGCAGCGTGTCGTTTTCGATTCCTTTAAATGTCTCGATTGGCCGGCCAGTGGAGGCGGTGCTTTGAGAGTTCTGATCGCGGATGACGAACCCATCGCGCGCGAAATTCTCCGCGACCATATCGATTCCATTGCCGGCCTGGAGCTGGCCGGCGAAGCTTCCACCGGCGCCGAGGCGATCTCTCGCATTTTCGATTTGCGTCCCGACTTGGTCCTGCTCGATTTACAGATGCCGGAGCTCGATGGTCTTTCTGTCGTTCGTTCGCTGAGCGGCGACCGTACGCCGCTGATCATCTTCGTCACCGCGTACGAAAATCACGCACTGGCCGCGTTTGAGGTGGGCGCGATTGACTATCTGCTGAAGCCCGTACGCCGGGAACGGTTGGAAAAAGCGATCGAGAAGGCGCGGCGTCAACTGAGACCGCCTCCCGCCTCCCCGAGCGACACCTTGCGAAAAATCGTCGGCCGGCGCGGTTCTGATCTTTATCTTTTGGACCCGGCGGAGATCGTGGCATTTCAAGCTGAAGGCGAGCTGGTGCACATCATCTCGACCACCCAGCGCTACCTGAGCGATCACTCTTTGAAGGCTCTAGAGGACAAGCTCGAACCGAGGCGTTTTCGGAGGATTCATCGCAGCACCATCATCAACACGGATCACATTCGCAAAATCTCGCCGCTTTCGAGCAAACGCTGGATGCTGAAGATGTCGAATAGCTTCGAAGCGGTGGTCAGCAAGCGTCTGGCGAGCGCGATTAGAGAGGACACGCGCTGGTAAGCTTGACCTATATGGGGTCGCGCTGTTCCTTCGCTCTGGCGGCTGTCCTGCTTGCCGGCGCCCTGCGTGCTCAGATCATCGAATTCGAATCGGGCGGGTTGAAGTACAGGACGCTCACGCGAGGCGGCGTCACGATCATGTGGGCTCATCTGCCGATCCACATCAAGGAGTACGCGGTGTTGCAGGTGGCGGTCTCCAACGGCTCCGCCGTTTCCTGGCAGGTGAAGCCGCAGGATTTCCGGTTTGAGAAGCCTGAAGGAGGAACGATCGCCGCGCTCGCGGCGGCGACGGTGGTCGAGACTCTGATGCGTAAGGCCAGCCGCGGGGAGGTGATTAAACTGATCACTGCCTATGAAGCCGGGATAACCGGCAATGCCCAGATGCATTCCACCAATGGGTATGAAACGCGCAGACAGAACGCGCAGGTCGAGCTCGGCGGCGGAAAATTGAGAGCGGCGGCCGCGGCGTCGGCGATCGCCTTCGTGCCCAGCAAGCTCCTTCCCGGCCAATCGACCGACGGCGCAATTTTCTTCGTCAACGGTGGGAAACCGTTGGGAGCCGGAAAACTACTCGCCACAACCGGCGGCGAGAACTTCGAGTTTCCGGTCGACGTTGAAGCCCGGACGCGGCCGTAGCGGTCCGCATGCTCACGCATGGCGGTTCAGTGTCCGTTGACTACGATGCTGGCGTCACGGCTGAACCGCCATGCGTAAGCATGCGGACCGAAACCGCCCACGAGCATGAAAATCGCTACACATTAATACCAAGTGAAGTCCGCAACTCCACCGATACGCATGGCGTTTCTAGTAGTGGAGGCATTATGAAACGAACATGGTTATTGGCACCCGTGCTGGCGGCGTTCTCGATGGTAGCCTGCGCCGGCCCGGTGTACTACGCGAACGTTCCACCCCCGCCGGTGCGCGCGGAAGCGATTATCGCCGCGCCTGGACCCGGATTTGTTTGGGTTGGCGGATACTGGGGCTGGCGCGGAAACGCACACGTCTGGGTTTCGGGATCCTGGATGCGGCCGCCGCATCCGCACTCCGTTTGGGTGGCTCCGCGCTGGGAAGCCCGAGGCAGCCGCTACTATTTTCACGAAGGACGCTGGAGATAGAACCTAATTAGGTTTCGATACCGGCGGTTTCGGCTTGTCCTTTTCTTTATCCTTGGCCGGTGTAGCCGAGGCCTTCACGGGACTCAGCAACACATGCGCATTGCGGCCTTCGAGACGAGGCATTCCTTCGGCGGTGCCATAAGGAGCCAGATCCTCCGAGAACCGGATCAGTAACTTGCGGCCGAGGTCCGTATGCGCGATCTCGCGGCCGCGGAACTGCACCACCGCTTTCACGCGATTCCCTTCCTTAAGGAATCGAATCGCGTGATTTTTCTTGAAGTCGTAATCGTGATCGTCGGTGTTGGGACGGAACTTGAGTTCCTTCACCTGGATGATGTGCTGTTTGCGCTTGGCTTCGTGCTGTTTCTTCTTGTTCTCGTATTGCCACTGGCCGTAATCCATCGCCTTCGCGACAGGAGGCTCAGCGGTGGGTGCAATCAGGATGAGGTCGAGGCCCATTTCCTGCGCCTTGCGCACGGCGAGCTGCGTCGCCATCACCTCAACGGAGCCATCGGGAAAGACCGCACGCACTTCCCGCGCGCGGATCGCCTCATTCACGTTTTCCCGGATCCTGGGCCGGCGGGGTGCGAAGCCTCGTGGATTCATCGATGATTAAGCCCAACAGAGAACAAGAAAGCATCCATGCCCAATGGTACCAGATCTAAAGTTGCATTCTGCGCCGCCATTCGAACAGCATGACGCCCGCGGCCACGCTCACGTTCAGCGACGCGACGCCGCCGGCCGGCATCGGAATCCGCACCAGGAAATCGCAGTGCTTGGCGACGTGCTCATGCAATCCTTTTCCTTCGCCGCCCAGGACGATCGCGGTCGGCGTGGTGAACTCCACCTGGTCGTAAACCTGGTCCCCACGCTCGTCGAGACCATAAATCCAGTAGCCGCTCTCCTTCAACGTTTCAAGCGACCGGTTCACATTGGTCACGCGCACCACCGGTAAATACGCCAGCGCCCCAGCCGCCGCGCGCGCCACCACCTCGGTCAATCCCGCCGCGCGCCGTTCCGGAATCACGATGGCTGACGCGCCGGCGGCGTGCGCCGTGCGGACAATCGCGCCCAGATTATGCGGGTCCTCGACACCGTCGAGAACCACGTGCATTCCCCGGCCGGCAACAGTTTCCTCCAGCTTCGCGAAACGCTCCGCCGCTCCGAACGCCACGACACCCTGATGGGCGGAAGCGCCCGCGACCGCTCGATCCAGCATTTCGCGCGGCTCAAACCGCACCGGAACGCGACGCTCGCGTGCCAGCTCGACAATCTCCTCGACCCGCGGTCCAGTCGACCCTTTGGCGATCAGGATACGATCAAGAGGGCGCCCGGCCCGTAAAGCTTCCCGGACGGGATGGATTCCTGACAGCGGGGACATTATGATAAGGGTACTCGTAATGAGCGTGCCTGAAAACACTGCCGAACAAACCTCCGGTTCCGCCGCGCCGCAGGAAATCCCGGACAAGCTCTACTTCCGCATTGGCGAAGTGGCGCGACTGGCCGGCATCAAGCCCTACGTGTTGCGTTTCTGGGAAACGGAGTTTCCCTCGCTGGGACCCAAGAAATCCGGCACCGGCCACCGGCTGTACCGGCGTAAAGAAGTCGAGATGGCGCTGGAGATCAAGCGGCTGTTGTATGAAAAACGGTTTACCATCGAAGGCGCGCGAAAGTTCCTGGAGACGCGCGGCAAGACTGAAGCAGTGCGGGCAGTCAAAACCGCGAAGCCCGCGAAAAAGGCCCAGGCGGAATTGTTCAACGGCCCACCCGCCCTCGATTCAGTTCTTCAGGATATTCGTAAGGAACTCCGCGCCATCGCCGAAATGTTGAAGTAGCGAAAATTCCACGGCGATTTTGAGTTTCACACATTACTTCAGTCATCCGATAAGCGAATCAGGTTTCGATTGGCATGATTCGTCTCACGCGTATTAATCACGTTCCCCTGGTCCTGAACGCGGACCTGATTGAACACGTCGAAACAACGCCGGACACTGTCATCAGCATGACCAACGGCGAGAAATTCGTGGTGCTCGAATCCACCGAGGATGTGATCCGGAAAGTGATCGAGTTCCGCAGGGAAATTTCGAGAGACGTAACGGCGCGAAGTTAACATACCGCAACTGAAAATGGCCGAACCCATCAAACCCGCGCCCGCCGAACCGGCAAAGACCGCGAAGGCATCGGCCAAGCCGGATCTCGCTTCCATCGTCGGCATTGTGATTGCGTTCGGCGGCATTCTTGGCGGACTACTGCTGGAGGGCGGGAAGCTGAGGGACATTGCGCAATTCACCGCCGCGCTGATCGTGCTGGGAGGAACGGGCGGCGCAGTGCTGGTTTCGCTGCCGTTGAAAACCGTGATCGGCGGGATCAAGCGCTTGCGCTTCGTATTCCTCGATCCGAATATTGAGCTGCACGGCATGATTGAGGAAGTGATTCGCTTCGCGACCAAGGCCCGAAAGAACGGCCTGGTGTCGCTCGAGCAGGAAGCCTTCGGGATTCCCGACCCGTTTCTCAAGAAAGCGCTCACGCTGGCCGTGGACGGGACGGATCTTCAGGAGATCCGCAAAATGCTGGAGCTCGAAATCGATCTCGAACAGCATCACGCGGAAGCGGAAGCGAAGGTGTTCGAGTGCGCGGGCGGATATGCGCCCACCGTCGGCATTATCGGCGCTGTGATCGGGCTGATCCAGGTGATGAAGGAACTGGCGAACATCGACGAAGTGGGTCATGGCATCGCGGTTGCGTTCGTGGCCACGGTATACGGCGTCGGTCTGGCAAATCTGTTGCTCCTGCCCGCGGCGAACAAGATGAAAGCGCGACAGCACGCCGAGACGCAGCGCAAAGAGATGATTCTCGAAGGTGTCTCCGGAATCGTGGAAGGTTTGAACCCCAAGTTGATCCGGACCAAGCTGGAATGTTA
>JBEKOZ010000193.1:0-10130 GCA_049521275.1 Bryobacteraceae bacterium
TCCGTTCCTCGGGCTCAACCACAGCGCGCACCCGACCAACTCATTCCGCGGAAACACTTACCGGCGCATCGAAAATTATGGACGCCTGCGGCGCAAGGCGGTTTACCCGGGCATCGATCTGCTGTATTACAGCCGCAACGGGGAGCTGGAGTACGATTTCGAAATCGCACCGGGCGCGGACCCAACGCCCATCGCGCTCGGCTTCGAAGGCGCGGATTCGGCGCGCCTGAATGAGAGCGGCGACTTGATCATATCTCTGGCGGGTAAGGAATTGACGCAGCGCGCCCCTTCGATCTATCAACGGCAGGCGTCGGGCGAAATGGCGACGGTGGCCGGATCGTATCTGATCGGCGACGACGGCATGGTGCGATTCCAGCTGGGAAACTACGACCGTACGCTGGCCCTGGTGATCGACCCGTCGATTGTTTACGTCGCGTATCTGGGCGGGTCTTTCGCCGATATCGGTGTCGCGGTGGGCCATGATGCGCAGGGTTTCGTTTACGAAGGGGGCAACACTTATTCGACCGATTTTCCGGTAGCCGGCCTGGGATTCAACGCCGTTGCCAAGGGCGATGAGGATTGCTTTCTCATCAAAGTTAATCCGACCGCGGCCGATCCGAATCAGGTGATCTTGTACTCCACTTATTACGGCGGTACTTCCAACGATACGCTGACCGCGATGAAAGTGAGCGCCAGCGGCCTGATGTACTTTACCGGCAACACCAATTCGGGGAATTTTCCCACCACCACCACGGCTTTCTCGACCACCCTTTCGGCAACCGTGAATGGCACGCACGCGTTCTTCGCGGAGCTGGATTCCAATCAGGACGGCAGCTATTCACAGATTTACTCCAGTTTCTTCGGGGGCAGCGTGAATTACGCGCTCACCGCCAGTATGGATTCGGGCCAGGGTATTTTTGTGGCCGCCAACGGGCTGGTTTACATTACCGGTTACACCACTTCGACGGACTTTTATATCCTGGGCGCTTTCCAGGGCGCGATCGCCGGCAGCTATGACGCGTTTATCACGGAATTCGATCCCGCCCAGTCCGGCACGGCCTCGTTGATTTTCAGTTCTTTCCTGGGAGGGGCGGCGCAGGATTGGGGGAACGATATCGCGGTCGATTCCAAGGGCCTGATCTACGTCACGGGTTACACTTTCTCGAGCGATTTTCCCTATACTGCCTCGACTGCCTATGCCAACTACCAAGGACAGGGCGACGCGTTTCTGAGCGTGATTAATGCGGGGGCTGGCGTGATCGAGTATTCGACGTTTTTCGGCGGCCCGCTAGGGTTCGATGAAGCGACCAGAATCCTGGTGGATCCGACGGGCACGACGGTGGCGATCACGGGGTTCACGATGTCCGCGTATTTCCCGGTGACGCAGAACGCGTATCAGCCGGTCATGCCCGCGCTTACCAACGTGGACTCGTTGGGAAATCAGTTGGGGAGCAACGGATTCCTGGCGGTCTTCAATATGAAGCAGGCGACCGCTGCGCACCAGGGACTGACTTACTCGACCTACTTCGGGGGCTTCGGCGGCGAAGTCATTTACGGTTTGAGGAACGACGCGCTGGGGAATTATTATTTGTGCGGCTATACCATGTCGGAGAATCTGCCGGTGACGTCGGATGCGTTTAACAGCGCATCGGCGGGCGGCGGATTGGATGGATTCGTCACGGTACTCAATCCGTCGTCAGTGGCGCCGGCCAGTCAACTGGTCTTTTCCAGCTACATCACCAGCCCCGGAACGCAGACGGTCTATGACGTCGATCTGGACACGACGGGCGCGATCTGGATCACCGGCGTGACGACCGCGGGCATCTTCCCGCCTGGTTATGAGCAATTCCCGCTGGCGCCAACATCCACGCCTACAAACCCGGTGGTCCAGCTGGGCAAGCAGATCTCGTTTCTGTGGGGATTTACGCTTCCTTCCGTTACCGCGGGAACCGCGTCGAAAAGGCTTCCACATATTTGAGGCCGCTGCCGGTGTTGTAGATGACGATGCGCTCCTTGGGCGTGAGGAAGCCGCTCGCCAGCAGTTTCTTCAATGCGGCGACGCAGGCCCCGCCTTCGGGCGCGGCGAAAATTCCTTCGTCGGCGGCCAGTTCCACGGCTGCTTGGAGCATTTCTTCATCGCTCACCGCGATGCAGGTTCCGGCGCTCTGGCGCACCGCGTCCAGCACCAGAAAATCGCCCAGCGCTTTGGGGACTCTGAGGCCGCTGGCGACGGTTTCCGCATGTTCAAAAAACTCGCTGCGCGGCTTACCTTCCTCGAACGCCTTGACGATCGGCCGGCAGCCTTCGGCTTGCACGGCGATCATCTTGGGACGCTTCGACCAGCGGAACTGCTCGGCGACCTCGTAACCCATCGTTTTCTTGCCTTCGATGCGATACGGTTCCTTCAGCGTGCTGACGTCGAACCAGCCTTCCTCATCTTTACGCGACGCGACGATTCTGGCGCAGTCGCTGATCAGACCGTCGACCAGAGTGACGTGCGCGCCCGCGGCGCGGCATTCGATGTAATTCGCCTGCGGGACGTCGCGCGGCATGAAAATGTGCGCTTCGATTCCCGCCGCCGCGGCGTAGGCAGCCATCGCTCCCGCCGCGTTGCCGGCCGATGGAATGGCCACTTTCTTGACTCCCAGCTCGACGCACATCGACACCGCGCAGGACAGCCCGCGCGCTTTGAAACTGCCGGTGGGATTCACACCTTCGTCTTTCACCCACAGGTCCTCGCTGCCCAACCGGGCGCCGAGCCGCGTGGTATGCACCAGGGGCGTCATCCCTTCCCCCAGCGTGGTCATCGCCGCGGGCTTCGAAACCGGCAGCACCGGCGCGTAGCGCCACATGCTGGTGGGACCGCTGGGAATCCATTCACGGCTCCAGCCTTCCCGGAGTTTGTCCAGATCGTAGCGGACCAGCAGCGGTCCCCCGCATGCGCACAGGTTGTGCAGCCGGCCGGATTCGTGACGTTTTCCGCAAGCGGCGCATTCCAGGTGAGTGATGGTGGTCATTTATGGTAGTTGGCCGGATTCCGCAGACCGCTCCCGCAGGTCGCGGCTCCAAAAACTAGTTTGTGGTCTTCAACATAATCTCGTCGAGAATCTTGAGCAGTTCCCCGCGAGGATCCTCGGCCCGCGTAATCTGCCGGCCCACCACCAGATAATCCGCGCCGTTCGCGATGGCTTCGGCGGGAGTCGCCACGCGTTTCTGATCGCCCGCAGCCTTGCCGGGAGAGCGCACGCCGGGAATCACGAGGGTCATCTTCGGCCCCGTGAGGGCGCGCACCCTGGCCGCGTCCAGTCCCGAGCAGACCACTCCGTCCACGCCCGCTTCGATCGCGTAGCCGACTCGTTTTTCGATCAACCCCGCGAGCGTGAACGCGCTTCCTTCGTCGCGCACGTCCTGTTCGTCGAAGCTGGTCAGAACCGTGACCGCCAGCAGCTTCACGGACCCGGCACGCCCCTCGACCGCCGCCCGCATCACCTGCTTGACCGCGTGGATGGTCAGCAAGTCCACGCCAACCGTTGAGATGGCCGCGACCGCTCTCCGCACCTGCTCGCCGATATCGTAGAGTTTCAGGTCGAGAAAGACGCGCTTCCCCTGCCCTTTCAGCTCGCGTACAAAATCCATGCCCGCGGCGGCGTACAGTTCCAGGCCGACCTTATAGAAATCCGCGGTTTCGCCAAGACCGGACACCAGCCGGCGAGCATCCGCGGCAGACGGTACATCGAGCGCGACAATAATCATAAAACTCTCAGCGGCTTTCTTTGCCGTTCTAAAACGCGTCCAATTCGATAAGCATCGGGGAAAATTCTTTCCAATTCCGACGCGTCCTGTTCCGGCAGCGCGATCAGCAGTCCTCCTGAGGTCTGCGGATCATATAAGAGGTCGTCAAACGGCGACGAGCCTTCCACGCACGAGGCCACAAATTCCCGATTATTTCCCAATCCCCCGGAAAACGCCCCCGCCTGCGCGTATTCGATCGCGCCGTCGAGGAAACGGACCAGCGAGGAATCGATCTCAAGCGTGACGCCGCTTCCCAGCGCCATTTCCCGCGCGTGGCCGAGCAGCCCGAACCCCGTGACATCGGTGAGGCCGTCGACTTCCAGACCGTCGATGGCCGCGGCCGCGGCGCGATTCAGCGTCAGCATCTGCGCGATCGATTGATTTACGTGCTCCTCTTTGGCGATGCCGCGTTTGAGAGCCGTCGAGATTACTCCCGTGCCGATTTTCTTGGTGAACATCAGCACATCGCCGGGACGCGCGCCGGTGTTGGTCTTCACCCGATCAGGATGGACGGTCCCGGTAACGGCGTACCCGAACTTGATTTCCGGATCGTTGACGCTGTGGCCGCCCAGAATCACGCAGCCCGCTTCGTGGATCTTATCCGCGCCGCCCTTCAGGATCTGTTCCAGGGTTTCCAGATCGCCCGAGCCGGGCCACGCCAGAATCGACAGCGCGGTGAGCGGACGCCCTCCCATGGCGTAAATGTCACTGAGCGCGTTGGCCGCCGCGATGGCTCCGAAGGTGTAAGGATCGTCGACAACAGGAGTGAAGAAATCAACCGTCTGGACGATCGCCAGTTCCGGACTGACGCGGTAGACGCCCGCGTCGTCGGCGGTGTCGAATCCGACTAAGATGTTGGAGTCCGCCACCCGGGGGATGCGCGGCAGCACCTGGTCCAGGATTCCGGGACTCAGCTTAGAAGCGCAGCCGCCGGCCTTTACTTGTCCGGTGAGCTTTGGGGTGGAATGTGCGGACACTTCTATTCAGTGTACAGAAAGAAACCGCTCCGCTGAAACCGCTCCCTGCGGTCACGGCTCGGAATCGGCGTGTCGGAATAGGCGGGCCTAGGACCGGCGTGTCGGACCCGAAGTGTCGGGACCGGCAGGTCGGACTCGGCGCTGTGGGAATCCTATTGCTTACGCGGCGGCAATTTCCTTGGCCTTATTCTTGCTGCCCGGCGGACGACCCCGCCTTTTGACCGTAGTCATCCAGGCCGGCGGACGGCCCCGGCGCTTGGTCCGACCCTGAGAAAGACGCTCCAGGGTTAGAATAGCCTCTTCAATCTGCGCACGTTCATGGCGTAAATCCGCCAGCATTTTGAGTACATCCATGGGAATGGCGTTCAACTCCTTTGTGTAATCGGTGAATTTCACTCCGGCACGGCGCTCGTTCTGAAAAAAGAACAGATAGAAGCTACGCTTTACCGTTGCCATCCAAGCATATACCTATTTTTATTGTAATTTCAAGAGTATTGTTCTGAAATCAGAACAAAAACTCCGAAACGACCCCTCGTAAAGTACTGCGTGGCCCAGTTCCGTAACGTTCCGTAAGCTTCCCGCTTTTCAGGCGGGCCGGCGGCGTTTCCAATAGAAATAAAACGGCAACCCAGCGATAATCAGGACCAATCCGATCCCCGATTCCCGCGGCGAACTCATCAAAGTGGAATAAAGCAGCGCGACGGCGACCAATACGAAAAGAGCGGGCACCACCGGATAACCCAAAACCCGATACGGGCGGTTCATATCCGGCCGGCGAATGCGCAAAACAATGACCGATGCCGCCGTCATTCCGTACAGAATCCAGCTCGGAAAGATTACCAGCGTATAGAGCTGTTTGTATTGCCCGCTCAGCAGGATCAAGGAGGACCACAGGCCCAGCAGCACGATGCTCGGGCCCGGCGTGCGGAAGGAAGAATTCACGTGGCTGAGCGCCTTGAAAAAGAGCCCGTCGCGAGCCATCGCATAGGGGACGCGCGACCCCGACAGAATCGACCCGTTTAAGGCCGCGAAAATGGAAATCATGGCGGCCACGCTCACGATGGCCCCGCCCGGTTGTCCCAGGACCCGGCGCATCATGGTTGCGGCGACCCGTTCGCTGGCGCCGACTTCGGGTCCGCTGAGAACATAAAAGTAGGCCAGGTTGGTCAGCAAATAGACGGCAATCATGAGGAGCGTGCCGGAGATCAGCGCCAGCGGCAGATTTCGCTGCGGGCGCTCGATTTCGGACCCCAGCATGCCCGCGTTGTTCCAGCCATCGTAAGCCCACAGAGCGGCTACCAGGGCCGCGAAAAAGCCGGGAATTCCGCCCGGATCGGCGGGCATGCCGATATGAAAATTGGCCGTCGATCCGCGGCTCGAAAGAAGCCCCGCCAGGATCAATCCGCCGATCAACGCCAATTTCAGCGCCGTCACGCCGATCTGCACGCCGCCGCCGACCCGCACTCCCACATAGTTGACCGCGGCGAGAAATAATATCAGGCCAATCCCCAGCAATTGGCCGTAGCGAATCTCGAGCGGTGCGCCGCCCGGTCCGATCGGCAACGGGACGGTATAGAACGCGGCTTTCAGTCCGGGGAGAAAATCCGCCAGATAGGTGTAGAATCCCGTGGCCAGCGTGGCGATCGACGCGGCTTTCGCTACCCACGTTTGCGTCCATCCGTAAAGGAAGCCGAAAAAGGGTCCATAGGCGGCCGTTAAATAAACATACTCGCCGCCGGCGTCGGGAAGAGCGGCTGACAGTTCGGCATAGGTGAGGGCTCCGAACAGGGTGAGGACGCCCCCGAAGATCCAGACGACAAAAACCATCCCGGGCGAACCCACCGCCTTGACCATATCCGAAGGCACCAGGAAGATTCCGCTGCCGATGGCGGTTCCGATCACAATGGCGATGGCGGCCCACAATCCCAGGGCGCGGCGCAGGGTGGGTTCATTTGGTTGCAGAGCGGTTCTCCCTGAAAAGGTAAGATGCGGCCAGCCCCGTCGCGAACGTGGCGGAGGTGCCTATGAGAACGTACCACGTAAAGGCTATGGGAGTGAAGAATTTGACGTAGAGCATCAGCGCCAGGCCCGCGGCCATGGCGCACATCGCCGCCAGTTCGCCCACGCGCCGGGTGAGCAGCCCCAACAGGAAAACGCCCAGCAGCGAGCCATAAATGATGGAAGCGATCGACAAACCGGCTTCGAGTACACTGCCCCAGTGGCGCGCGATCAGCGCGACGCCGAACAGAATCGCTCCCCACAAAACGGTGGCGTAGCGAGCGCGGCTCAGCCAGGTAGCATCTGACGCGGCGGCCCGGGATAGCGGTTTCAGAAAATCCATGACCGTGGTCGAGGCCAGCGCGTTCAGCGCGGCGCTAAGATTTGACATGGCCGCGGCTAGAATGGCCGCCATCACCAGCCCGGAGACGCCCGCGGGAAGATGCTGCCAGATGAACAGCGGATAGATTTTGTCTTTCACGCTGGGCAGTTGCCAATGATGGTCGGAATAGAGCACGGCGAGGCAGACGCCGATTACCAGAAACAGCGTGAACTGGATGAAAATCACGAACCAGCTCGCGAAAAGAGCGGCGCGGCTTTGGGCTTCCGTGGGCGCCGCGAGCAGCCGCTGCACCATCAACTGTTCGGTGCCGTGGCTGGCGGTGGTCAGAAAGCATCCGCCGATGATTCCCGCCCAGAAGCTGTAAGTCCGGGCGAAGAAAATGGCCGGCGGCGCGAGACGGAAATCGAACACCTGGAATTTTCCCAGCGGAGCGGCCACCGCGACCACGTGCTGCCAGCCACCCGGAATTTCGTGGATCAGCACGTAAAAGCTCAGCGCTGCGCCGACCACGTAGAGGGCCATTTGGATGACGTCGGTCCAGATCACGGCCGTCAGTCCGCCTTCGTAGGTATAGAACAAAGTCAGGCAGACGATGACGACGATCGAGGTCATTTCGCCGGTGCCGAGAATAATCGAGATCACGATGGAGATGGCAAACACGCGCACGCCTTCGGCCAGCGCGCGCAGGATCAGAAAAGTTCCCGCGGTGAGCCTGCGGATGCGGTTCCCGAAACGGCGCCGCATCAGCTCATAGGCGGTAAACATCTCGCCCCGGAAATAGGCGGGGAGAAAGAGCGTGGAGATGACGATGCGCGCCAGCAGGTACCCGAGCACGACTTGCAGGAATCCAAAATTCCCTTGAAAGGAGAGCGCGGGGGTGCCGATCACGGTCAGCGTGCTGGTCTCGGCGGAGACGATGGAGAGCGCGATCGCCCACCAGGGCGCGCTGCGGCCGCCGAGAAAGTAATCCTTCAGCGTTTTTTGAGATTCACGGAAGCGCGTACCGAACCAGGTGATGCCGGCGAGGTAGAGAACGATGACGCCTAGGTCGGTCCAGCGCATTGACTGAAAGGATACAGGGCGCAGGGAGCCACGCGCCAGCAGTTTAGCATGTGGGGCGAGCTATGGAGCCGGCAGCCTGCTTCCTAGCAGGCTCTTTCGTGGAAGACAGAGCCGCTCCGGAGAGCGGCTGCCGGCTGAAAGCCCGCCCTACATGCTTTTTTGGAACTACTTGGCGAGCGGCGGTGTCCAATATACGCCGATCAGCTCATTTAGGCGTATGCTTGATCCATCCATACAACGCAGGCGGTTGCGGCTATCTGTCGGGTTCGGCTATACTCCCGAAAGTACCAAATTCCCGGAAAGGTTCATGACCATCGAACGGTTGTCAGTGCTGTTGATCGTCGGGGGCGCGTTCGTGTCCAGTCTGACGGCTCAGGACGCCAGGAAGAAACCTGACTGGAAAGATCCCGCCGAATACGACCTCTATAAGCCGATCACGCAGACGCAGGACCCGCACGTGTGGCTCGATTCGCTGGACAAATGGACCAAACAGTATCCGCAAAGTGAGTTAGGAGAGATCCGGCGGCAGCTTTATCTCGAAACCTACCGGCAGCTCAACCGGCCGCGCGAGGCGTTCAACGCGGCGGTGGAAGTGCTGCGCGATAATCCGAATAATCTGTTTGCGTTGTCGACGATCGCCGGTGGAATTTATCAGCTTGGCTCAAGTATGACCCCGCCGTCGGCGAGCGACCTGGACATCGCGGAACGGGCCTCTACCACGATTCTGGCGAATCTCGATGGGATTTACGCCAAGGAAAATCGGCCTAACGAAATGACCGACGCGGATGCCGCCAAGGCCAAGCCGGAGATGAAAGTTTTCGCCCAGAAAACCGCCGGATGGATCGATTGGACGCGCAAGGATTTCGCGCGCGCGGAGGTGGAGCTGGGAAAGTCGCTGGCGCTCGATCCGAAGCAGGGACAGGTTGCTTATTGGCTGGCCGACGCCATGCTGGAGCAGAATAAGACCAATCCGGAGAAGCAGCCGGTGGCGCTCTATTATTTCGCCCGGGCTGCGTCCTGGGACGGTCCCGGCGCGCTGCCGCAGAGCGATCGAAAGAATCTGGCGGCCTATTTGAATACCGCGTACGTGAAGTATCACGGGTCCGACGAAGGGCTCGGGCAGCTGCTGGCCGATGCGAAAATCAACCCGGTGGCGCCCACCGGATTTCAGATCAAGAGCGCGGCGCAGATTGAGAAAGAACGGATCCAAGCCGAGCAGATGTTCGACAAGACGCATCCCGAGCGGGCGCTGTGGAAGGATCTGAGGGCGGCGCTGACCGCGCCCTCCGGCGAAACTTATTTTGAAACGAATATGAAGGATGCCCTCGTCCCACGTCTGAAGGGCAAGCTGGTGGCCATGTCGCCTGCGTGGAAGCCGAAGGAACTGACTTTGGCAATCGAAAATTCGGCGGGCGATGTAACATTGAAGCTGGACGGCGCGCTTCCAGGTAAAATGGAGCCGGGCGGTGAACTTGCATTCGAGGGAATCGCCAGGAGCTTTACAAAAGATCCGTTCATGGTGACGTTCGATACGGATAAGGCCAAGCTGAGCGGCTGGACCGGTAAGAATGAAAGCCTAAAGAAGAATTCCAGAACTAAAAAGACAACTACACCCGAGTGAGGCTCACGTGACCTTTTCAAACATAAAGAAACTAACAGTCGCCTTCATGGCAATGACGGCGTTCGCGGCGGCGCAGACTCCCCCTCCAGCGGCGACTCCGGCGGCTCCAGCCGACACCAAGAAATGGAAGAGTCCCGCGGAGGAAACGCTGGGGGTCGCGGCCAATGCCGAGAAGGATCCCGCGGCCCAGATCGAGAAGCTCGACAAGTGGAAGCACGATTTTCCGGAGAGCGATTACGATGAGCCGCGCACCGGGTTGTACGTGGAAGCCTACGGAAAACTGAAGCGGTATCACGATCAGATCCAGGCCACGCAGGAGCTCCGCAAGAAGCTTCCC
>JBEKOZ010000194.1:0-7890 GCA_049521275.1 Bryobacteraceae bacterium
GAAGTATAAAGAAGGACGCAAAGGCCCGGCGGCTGACGATCAGCGCATCGCCTGGCTGCGCCACTTAGTGGAATGGCAGCGCGACGTGCAGGACCCCGGCGAGTTCATGTCCACCCTGAAGGTGGATCTCTACCCCGAAGAGGTCTACACCTTCACGCCGCGCGGTAAGGTGCTGGTGCTGCCGCGCGACGCCACGCCCATCGACTTCGCCTACGCCATCCACTCCGACGTCGGCAACTCCTGCATCGGCGCGAAAGTCAACGGCCGCATCGTCCAGCTCAAGTACGGACTGCGCAACGGCGACGTGGTCGAGATCCTCACGCAAGCCAATCACCTCCCCAGCAAGGATTGGCTGGCAATCGTCAAAACCTCCAAGGCGCGCAACAAAATCAAGCACGTGATCAACACCACGGAGCGTGTCAAAGCCATCGAGATCGGCGAAAAGTATCTGGAGCGCGAAGCGCGCCGCCTCGGCGTCGCCATGAAAGGCGTGACCAAAGCGCAAATGGAATCGGTCGCTGCCGAATACGGTTATTCCAAAATCGAGGATCTCTCCGCCGCCCTCGGCTACGGGAAATATTCAGCCCGCCAGGTCTTGCAAAAGCTCGCGCCCGATCAGATTCAGCCTGAGCCCGCGCCGGAGCCCGCCGTCCCCGAGCCTTCGCGCGCGCCCGTCAGCCAGCCCGCGCCCGGCGATCAGGATTTGGTCATCAAAGTCAAAGGCATCGACGATCTGCTGGTCTATCGCGCCAAATGCTGCAACCCGATCCGCGGCGAAGCCATCGTCGGTTATGTCACCCGAGGCAAGGGCATTGCCGTGCATTCGTTGAGCTGCACCAACGTCCAGAACCTGCTGTACGAAGTCGAGCGCAAGATCGACGTCGAATGGGCGCGCAGCACTTCTTCCCCGTTCCCTGTGAAGCTGACCGTATTAACGGAAGACCGCCCTGGTATGCTGAGCCAGCTGACCACCGCGCTGTTCGATGAACAGACCAATATCCGAAGCCTCGAAACCCGCGCCGACGACGTGCACCATTCGACCGGCGCCATCATCGACATGACCATTGAGGTGAAGGATAAGAAGCAGCTCGAGCGCATTGTCACCGCCGTTCGCCGCATCTCCGGCGTGAGAGATATTGAGAGGGTAAACCCACAGTGATCGATCCGGAACACATCGCCATTTCTAAATCCAAGGGACTCAAGATCGATTGGAAAGACCAGCACCATAGCGAATATTCGCTCCCCTACCTGCGCGACGAATGCCCCTGCGCCACCTGCACCGGCGCGCACGGCACGGAACCGCAGAAGACCAGCTACTCCGCTCCGCCCAGCCCGTTTCAGATGTATAAACCGGTGCTGAAAATGTTGAGCGTCGAAGAAGTGGGTAGCTACGCCATCCGGATTGCCTGGTCGGACGGCCACGGAACCGGCATCTATTCCTTCGACCATCTCCGCAAAATCTGCCCCTGCGCCGAGTGCCGCGCGAAAAGCAACTAGTGGGCTGCGCGCGAGTTTCCCTTAACTGGCTTGTGCCGCATTTCGCGATTTGCAAGGCGGTAACAATATCGCCGAAACGGTCGTGCCTGGTGGCGCGAGCTTCAGCTTGCAGCCGAGCGCTTCAGCCTCGGCCTTCTAAATGATTTTCTTCCGAATTAGGAACACGACATTTAAAGCGAGCCTGAAGGCATCGCCGGCAAGTTGAAACTCGCGCCACCACGCCAGTCCAATCGTGGTCTACGATAACCCAGAAACAGGTCTAGTCTCGACCGCCCCTACTTACGCTCATAAATCAGCACGCCCCACTCGCGTGGATGCGCTACCGCTTCATAGTCTCCGATCCGCTGAACAACCCGGTAGTGCTCGTGCACCCAGGCGAGAACCTGCTGCGCGTAGTCGATGCCAAAAACGGGAAGACCATACTCAGGAGTCGCACGATCGGAGACAATCACATAGCGGATGTTTGCCCGCTCCAACTCGTCGATGTATTTGGCGGTAGCCTCGCCGGGCGCGAGGAGATGAGGCATAACCAGGTACCAGCGGCTCGGCGCGCTGGTCCCGCTAAAGAAATAAAGCGCCGTATCTTCGGGCATAACCACAACACGTTCCGATCTCTGCTTGGCCGACTCCATAAATGCCACTACCTGCGAGAAGTACTCGCCGAATGGTGTGGCGGCATAAATTGTTCCCCGTTCCGACGAGATCTTCGATGGACGCTGGCCGATAGGATAGTTGGGCAGCGTTGACGCCACTAAGGAAATGCAGAGAATTCCCGCCACGGCTCTTCCGGCGACTCCGTCCAGGCTCACCCCGAACCATTTGGACATTCCGTAGAGTGCCACCAGCCAGACAAGGTAGAGCAAGGTGTCGTAAAACACCGGATAACGCTCGGGGGCAATCTTGGTGAACACGCGAAGGCTGCAAAACATCGCCATCGCACCGAGTACGATCGTGGACTGCTGCTTCATCGGATCGTCGCCGCGCCGCCAGGCGACAGCAGCGGCCCCTAACCCGGCAACGGAGATCCAGAACATCCCTGAGTTGAACCACACAAACCCAATTGCCCGGTGCGCGTTCTCTGGATCTTGATGCACCATCCGGAGGACTGCGGGCGGCAACAGAGCTGTCGTGCACATCGCTAAGGCAACGGCCGGCACGAACCATCGCGCCAACCTATGCCGCGCCGCGAGCACAATGCCGCCAACCAGCAAAGCAAAACTCAAAAATCCTTTCAAGACCGATAGCAGCAGAACGGATGGCGTGAACACCATACCGAGCCCCTCTGCCCAGCGCTTCCCAAAGTGCGCGACGAAATACGAATTAGGGAGAATCGTAAGGTTTTCGCCGAGGAAAAACTCCGCCCCGCCGGCATGCACATACCACCCGTAGATTCCCAGCCAGATCAGCGCGCCGGCAATGCAGGCGCCCAGTCCCTCCATGAGTCCCCGAGTCGACTTCGTGCGAATGAGTTGGGTCGTCAAGGCGCACCCGACAGCGACGTATCCCGCGACCCCGAATTCCAGCTTGGTCAGCATCATCAGACATGCCAGGAAGGCCGCCGGGACGATGTAACCGAGGCGGGGTTCCTTTACATAGCGCAACAACAGCCACGCGGTCAGAACCGAAAACAAAGCTCCATAGTCGGCGGCATACGAATAAGGAAGAACGTAATTAAAAAGATTTAGTTGGAAAGCTTGCACCAGAAACGCGAAGACTGCCGTATAGGCCAGCCACACCGGCAAGAACATCCGGCCGACGGAATAGAGCAGCGTCGCGGTGATCGCTACGACGGCTATCCCGGAGCCAAGCAATAAGCCAAGATGAACGCCGAACAGCCGGAACAGCGCTGCGTGCCAATAGGGAATCAATGGTCCATATGAGTACCAAAGATCGAAATACAGGCGCTTGCCTTCGGCCATCGCAGCCGGAACATACAGTTCCCGGCCCACGTCGACTGGCAGATAGCCCCACTTCCGCCAAGTGATCGTGCACAGCACGATCAGCGCCAGCAGCAGTCCGGCCCGCGCAATCTGATCGGACGAAAGTTCCCGGACGAAGCGTCGCAACCTAGAAAAACCTCCGCGCGTCCGTCCTCAGTCGCCAAGGCACCTATTTAAGATACTAGAAGCAGCTGGGATCTTAAAGTGGCTCAAAACCACCAATTGCGGTGATTTTCGGCCATTTCCCGCACCGTTCGACACGTCCAACGCTATGATTTTGCTCCCTTTTAATAGTTGGCGAAACGCGTGCAACCAAATTACCGTCAACCGTGATGAAGGTACCCCTCATGCATAAAATAATCCGAACCACAGCTTACGCCATGACGCTTGGACTGCTGGCCGCTCCCGCCTTCGCGCAGGAGCGTCCGACAGCGCAGCAAGTCCAGCAGCAACTGGCCGACGGCGCTGCCGCTGCCGCCCCCGTCGAACAGCAGGCCGCCGATCCGGCCATCCCCTCGAAATTGACCATCAAGGCCGGGACGTACGTCACCGTGCGGGTCAATGAGATTCTTTCCTCCGATCGCAGCATGGCCGGAGACGCGTTCACTGCCACTCTTACCAAGCCGATCGTGGTCGACGGCGTGGTCGTCGCCTCGCGCGGCCAGAACGTGACCGGACGCGTGACCGAAGCGAAAAAGGCTGGACGTGTCGCGGGTACCTCCCGTCTCGGCATCCAGTTAATTGAACTGCCCGTCGTCGACGGCCAGCAGTTGCCCATTCAATCCGAATTATTGACCCGCAACGGGACTACTTCGACGGGCCGTGATGCTGGCGCGATTGCTGCAACCACCGGCGTAGGCGCAGCCGTCGGCGCCGCTGTCCATGGAGGCGTGGGAGCCGGAGTCGGCGCCGGTGCCGGCTTGATCGTCGGCGTCGCCGGAGTGCTGCTGACGCGCGGCAACCCCACCATCATCTACCCCGAAACGATGCTGACTTTCCGGGTCAACCAGGACGTGACCGTTTCCACCGATCGCAGTGTCCAGGCTTTCCGCTTTGTCGAGCCAGCGGACTACGAAGCACCGGCCCCGGCCTTGGCGCGCCGTCCTTTGCCGCCTCGGCCGGCCTATGGTTACGGCTACGCGCCCTACGGCTACCCGTATCCTTACTACGGTTATCCCTATTACGGGCCCGGCTTGGGTTTCTATTTTGGCCCCGGATTCTACGGCCGTCGCTGGAGATAAAAAAAGGCCGGCTGGAGCAGTTCGCACCGGCCGGCTCTTTTCCTCGCAGGCACTCTCGCCTGAGATCCTCCGCTATTCTATAGCGCGCAATCCGGCGGGAAACGGGATCAGGAAACTGGATATTTTTTTTGGAGATCCCCGAGCTTCCGCGCCGCAGCCCCGGAATCAATTGATTTTGCAGCAAGTTCCACGCCGCCGCGCAAATCCGCCGCCAGTCCGCACGCGACCATCCCCGCCGCAGCGTTCACAAGAACGATATCCCGCTTCGCTCCCGCCGCGCCATTGAGAATCTCCCGAACAATCTGCGCATTCCGCGCCGCATCCCCTCCCAGAAGGTCCTCCCCGACCGCTCGTTTGACCCCGAAATCCGCCGGCATCCACAAGTGTTTCACCACGCGGCCCGTCCACACCTCGTAACCATCCGTCGGACCCGTAGTCGTAATCTCATCCAGTCCGTCATGCCCGTGCACGACGAACGAATGTTCCGTCCCCAGCGCCGCCAGCGCCTCCGCCATCAGCTTCGCCGTCTCCGGCGAAGGAGAGCCGATCAGTTGCGTCCCCGCGCGCGCCGGATTCGCCAGCGGCCCGATCAGATTGAACACCGTCCGCAGCTTCAGCTCGCGGCGCACCGGAGCCGCGTGTTTCATCGCCGGATGCAGATCCGGAGCGAATAGAAACCCGATCCCGATCTCCCGAATCGCGCCCGCCGCCTCCTCCGGAGTCATCGATATCCGCACGCCCAGCGCCTCTAGAACATCCGCGCTCCCCGTCTGGCTCGACGCCGACCGTCCCCCGTGCTTCGCCACCCGCGCTCCCGCCCCCGCCATCACCAACGCCGCGACCGTCGAGATGTTGAACGTCCCCGCTAAATCGCCGCCCGTCCCGCACGTGTCGATCAGCCCCTCGCCCGCCTCCACCACGATCATGTGCTCGCGCAACGCCCGCGCGAATCCCGTCACCTCCGCCGCCGTCTCGCCCTTCATCTTGATCGCCACCGCGAACCCCGCGATCTGCGCCGCCGTCGCCTCGCCTTCGAGCAGCGCATTCATCGCCGACTGCGCGTCTTCAGCCGCCAGATGCTCGCCCGCGGCAACCCTGTGCAGATAGGATAGGAAGGACGCCATGTTATATTGGAATTCTCCAGCTTATAGTAATTTCTCGAACAAATCATGAAGATTCACGAGTATCAGGCCAAGGCCCTCCTTGCCCGTCACGGCGTTCCCGTGCCGCGAGGCGAGGTGGCCGGCACTCCCGAAGAAGCCGAAGCAGCCGCCAAAAAACTCGGCGGTAGCGTCGTCGTAAAAGCGCAGATCCACGCCGGCGGACGGGGCAAAGGCGGCGGCGTCAAAGTCGCCAAAGACGCGGCCGAAGCCCGCGTAATCGCCTCGAAAATCCTCGGCATGACGCTCGTCACCCATCAGACCGGCCCCGAGGGCCGCGTCGTCAAAAAGGTGCTCATCGAGGAAACGCTGCCCATCGAGCGCGAACTCTACCTCGGCATCGTCCTCGACCGCGCCATCGGCAAGAACGTCTTCATGGCCTCCTCTGAAGGCGGCATGGATATCGAGGAAGTCGCCGCGAAGACTCCCGAGCGAATCCTGAAGGAGCCTCTCGAACCCGGCCTCGGCCTGCTGCCCTTTCAGGCCAGAAAACTGGCCTTCGCCATCGGCATCACCGGCCCCGCCGTCAATCTGGCCGCCGCCGCGATGATCGCGCTCTCTAAAGCGGTCCAGGAATTCGACGCCTCGCTCGCCGAAATCAATCCCTTCATCCTCACCCGCGACGGCAAGGTTTTCGCCCTCGACGCCAAGATGAACATCGACGACAACGCCATGTTCCGCCACAAGGATCTCGCCGGCCTGCGCGATCTCAACGAAGAAGATCCCCTTGAGGTCGAGGCCTCGAAATTCGGCCTCAACTACATCAAGCTCGACGGCAGCGTCGCCTGCATGGTGAACGGAGCCGGCCTGGCCATGGCCACCATGGACATCATTCAATACGCCGGCGGCACCGCCGCCAATTTCCTGGACGTCGGCGGCGGCGCCAACGCCGAACAGATCAAGAACGCCTTCCGCATCCTGCTCTCGGACAGCGCCGTAAAAGCAGTTCTGATAAACATCTTCGGCGGAATCCTCCGCTGCGATACCCTGGCCACCGGAGTCGTCGCCGCGGCCCGCGAGCTATCGATAAAAGTCCCCATCGTGGTCCGCATGGAAGGAACCAACGTCGAGCTGGGCCAAAAAATCCTCCTCGAGTCCGGATTCAACTTCACCGTAGCCGACGGCATGCTGGACGCGGCGCAGAAAGTGGTAGGGCTGGCCAAATGAGCGTCCTCGTCAACGAAAACACCCGAGTCCTGGTCCAGGGCTTCACCGGCAAGGAAGCCACTTTCCACGCCACCCAATCCCTCGCCTACGGCACGAAAGTAGTCGGCGGAGTCACCCCCGGCAAAGGCGGCCAGCAGCATCTCGATCTCCCCGTCTTCAACACCGTAGCCGACGCCGTGGCAGCCACCCACGCCGACGCCAGCGTGATTTTCGTCCCTCCGCCCTTCGCCGCCGACGCCATCATGGAGGCGGCCGACGCCGGCATCGCCCTGGTCGTCTGCATCACCGAAGGCATCCCCGCCGAGGACATGATCCGCGCCTGGGCCTACCTGAAAAACCACCCCGCCACCCGCCTGATCGGCCCCAACTGCCCCGGCATCATCAGCCCCGGCAAGTGCAAAATCGGCATCATGCCCGCCCACATTCATAAGGAAGGCCACGTCGGCGTCGTCTCCCGCTCCGGCACGCTCACCTATGAAGCCGTCGGCCAGCTCACCAAGCTCGGCATCGGACAATCCACCTGCATCGGCATCGGAGGGGACCCCATCATCGGCACCTCTTTCACCGACGCCATCCGTTTCTTTAACGAGGACCCCCAGACCCACGCCATCGTCATGATCGGCGAAATCGGAGGCACCGCGGAGGAAACCGCCGCCGCCTACGTCAAGGCGCATGTGAAGAAACCCGTCGTCGGATTCATCGCCGGCCAGACCGCCCCTCCCGGCCGCCGCATGGGCCACGCCGGCGCCATCATTTCCGGAGGCAGCGGCAAAGCCGAAGACAAAATCGCAGCGATGAAAGACGCCGGCATCACCGTGTGTCCCACCCCAGCCACCATCGGCGAAACCATCAAGAGCAGACTTTAATATGGAACGAACCTTCGCA